>JAWKYB010000016.1 GCA_041396705.1 Alphaproteobacteria bacterium | reverse complement strand
AAGAAGCAGATCGAAGGGTGGTTGCGTGACAACTGGCCGGCCAAGCTTGGCGAGCCGACCGCCAACAAGGTCGCCGGCATGGCCACTTTGCTGCGCCGGCCCGTTGACGAGGGCGGAGGAATGCCCGGCTGGAAACGGCGCACAGGTCCGAACCGATAACCAATTGTGATAAAACCAAAAAACAATGGTCCGGACCACTCTGCCCACCGGTGCGCTAAACCCTTTGCACGTCGAAATGCAGTGACGGGCTGACCGACATTCCCTCGCACGCCGGGCTTTTCCGGCGGAATCACGACGAGGGATCGGGATGTCGGAACCATCTTCCTGCCTGAACGTCGATGAGGCCGCTGCGTTCATCGGCCTGTCGACCAGCACGCTCGCCAAGCTGCGGCTCTATGGGGGCGGGCCCGTCTTCTGCAAGCTCGGGCGCCGCGTCGTCTATCGCCAGTCCGATCTGGAGGACTGGCTGGCGCAGCGGGTGCGGCGGTCCACCTCGGACCAAGGCCGTGTGCCCGATGGCGGCCGGTAGGTCAGTCATGCCGCGGACCAGCCATCGGCTCGACCCGCGACGGGTCAAGCTGCACCTCAGCTACACGATCGAGGAGGCCGCCCGCGCGCTCGGCGTCCATCGCAACCCGATCCGGAACTGGGTCAGGGCCGGGCTGACGACGGTCGATGGCGGACGCCCCACCCTGATTCTCGGCCGTGCGCTGAAGGCGTTCCTGGAACAGCGAAGGCAAAGCAGCCGGACCCCCTGCGGCTTCGGCGAGCTGTTCTGCGTGCGCTGCCGCAGCCCGCAACGGCCCGCCGGCGACGCCGTCGACTACCTGCCCACGACCGCGAACAGCGGCAACCTGCAGGGCATCTGTCCCGACTGTTCCACGATGATCCACCGCTGCGTCCGCCGCGATCGGCTTGCCGAGGTCGCGGGCGATCTGGAGATCGCATTTCCGGGTGGCCAGTGACGACTAGGAGACGGCGATCGCACTCCCCGGGATTGTCACTTCGAAAGGAGGCCGGCATGGCCAAGACCCACGACCCCAACAACGAACGGATAAAGCGGCGCTACTGCGTGTGGCTGAAGGAGGCGCGCGGGCTCAGCGAGGCGACCATCGGTTCGGCCGCTGCCGCCATTGCCCGGTTCGAGCGGGAGACCGGCTATCGGGACTTCAAGGCCTTCCACATCGAGCAGGCGCGAAGCTTCAAGCGGCGGCTGCGCGAGACCAATGCGGAGGCAAGCGGCGCCCCGCTCAGCGCCTCGTCCATCCATGGCATCCTCACGGCGCTGAAGGCCTTCTTCAACTGGCTTGCCGACCAGCCGGGCTACCGGTCGCGGGTCAAGCATGCCGATGCGGCGTATTTTAGCCCGGATCGGGCGGAGGCGGCGATTGCCAAGGCCCATCGCGAGCCGCGGGTGCCGACGCTGGAGCAGATCCGGCACGTCATCCGCACCATGCCGCAGGGCAGCGAGATCGAGCGGCGCAACCGGGCGCTGATCGCCTTTGCCATCGTGTCCGGTGCGCGCGACCGGGCGATCGCAACGATGCAGCTGCGCGATGTCGACACCATCGAGCGGCGGGTGCACCACGATGCTCGCCACGTCCGCTCCAAGTTCCACAAGACCTACACGTCGACGTTCTTCCCCGTCGGCGAGGACCTGTCGGCAATCGTCATCGAATGGATTACGTACCTGAAGAGCGAGAGGCTGTTCGGCCTCGACGGCCCGCTGTTTCCGATGACGCGGATCGTCCGCACCGAGTCCGGCGGCTTCGCGGCCGTGGGCATCGACGACCGGCCCTGGGCCAATGCGAATGCGATCCGGGCGATCTTCCGCGCGGCCTTCGAGGCTGCCGGCCTGCCCTACTACAACCCGCATTCCTTCCGCCACACGCTGGCGATCCTCGGCGAGCAGGTCTGCCAGACGCCGGAGGAATTCAAGGCCTGGTCGCAGAACCTCGGACACGAGAGCCCGCTGACCACCTTCGCCAGCTACGGCACCGTGCCCGCACGGCGACAGGCGCAGATCATGCGGGGGCTGGGCAGGAAGGGCGACCGCGACAGCGCCGCAGCATAAGACGACGGGCGGGGCGCCGGCTACTCGCCCACCCCCACCGACAGCCCCGAGAAAAACGTCCGCTTAAGCGGCAGCAGCATTTTGTAGCGCGGCTCGAACGCCTCATAGTGGGCGTGGATCAGCTCGATCAGAGTAGCGCCGTCGATCGCCCGGGGGCACATGCGTTCGAATTGACGGCGGGAACATCTGACCGATACCCGAGGCCCACTTTGTCCATGGCCCTCGGCCGGTGACCCGCACCTGGAGGCGCCAGGTGCCGATGTGGTCGGGAATTCTCGCCTTGGTGCTTGCTATGTGATTGCTGGCGAATTTGGCAAACGTGGTATCAGTTGATAACGCATTGAAAAGATTGGCGCACCCGACAGGATTCGAACCTGTGACCTCTGCCTTCGGAGGGCAGCACTCTATCCAGCTGAGCTACGGGTGCTCCTGTGTGCGGACCGGGCCGTCATACACCGGTTGCCGGCGGCGAACAAGGCGCATGGCGGCGCGGCGGGTCAGGGGCGGACGAGCCGGCGGCGGTTCGCCCGCACCCGCCGCCGGCTGCGCCGCAGTGCGGCCTGCGCAATCGCGACCGGGCTCCTGCCGCGGGTGGCGCCGTATGCGGCGTCGACCGCGACCGACAGCCCGTTGGCGATCTTCTCCGTCACCATGCGTTGCGCCTCGCGCCGGGCTCGCTGGTCGCCCCGGGCCAGCCGGGCACTGCGCAGCAGCACCACCTGTTGTGCCTCGACCGCCAGCGACCAGGCGTCCATCCACAGCTGGAAGACGGCCCAGGGCGTGGCGGTGCGGGCCCGGCCCGGACCGCTCGGATCAGGCGGCATGGGCGTGCGCGGCATCGCCGGCGGCGCGGGCGCGACCGCGCGTCGGCGGATCGGCCGGAATGCCGGCGGGGACGACCTCGTCGGCCCAGACCTTGAATCCGGTCAGGCGGTAGGCGCCGAACGACGCAATCATCGGCACGTCGGCGGCATCCCTGCCCATCACCATGCGCACGCGGCCGATGCGCGGCACGTTGTAGCGTGCGTCGAACGTGTACCAGCCGCCGTCGAGATAGACCTCGAACCAGGCGCAGAAATCGCCCGGGCCGGCAGGGGGCACGCCGATATCGCCGAGATAGCCGCTGACGTAGCGCGCCGGGATGTTCATGGCGCGGCACAGCGCGATCGCCAGATGGGCGAAATCGCGACACACGCCGTTGCCCTCGTGGAACGTATCGAGCGCCGTCTTGGTGGAGCGGCCGAAACGATAGCCGAATGTGACGTGCCGGTGCACGAAGTCGCAGATGGCCTGCACGCGTGCCCAGCCCGGCGCCGTGCCGGCGAACATCTGCCAGGCGGTGTGGCCGAGCAGGTCGGACTCGCAGTAGCGGCTGGCTTTCAGATACGGCAGAGCGTCGGCCGGCAATGCCTCGACCGCGGGCTGGCCGGCATTGCTCTCGACGATGTCGGGCGCCCCGTCGTCCAGCACCGTGAAGTCACAGCGCAGCTTGGTCTCGCCCGGCGCCGCGACCAGGCGGTTCCGGACATTGCCGAACTCATCCAGGTGCGCGGGTGCCGCCGTCCCGGGCCGAATCTGGATGGCCGTGGAGCCAAGGCAGCGATGGCGTTCCTCCGGGCGCGGGGCGAGCGCAAGCAGCAGCGGCGTGCGCTGCTGACAATCGAGGCTGATCTCGAAGCCGACACGAATCTGCATCGAAAGGATCTCCTATGGGCACAAGCAACGATCGGCTCCGTAGCGATCAAAAACGTGGCTGCCGACGATTGGTTCCCGCGCCGCCACGCCGCGCGCGGCGGAGCCGGCATCTGCCCGCCCGCCGAAGCGGCACCGTCGAGCCAGACGGTCGATCGCTTGCGCGGCATCGCAGATCGGCGCATTGTCCGATGCGATATCGTTGTAAATGCAACGATATCGCATCGATGCGACGGCGAATGGGAGACGCACGATGACTTCTGATGGCGCGCGGGGCTCGGTCGCACCCGACCCGCTCAACCCGATGGGCACCGACGGCTTCGAGTTCGTCGAATACACCGCGCCCGACCCGGCCGACCTGGAACGGCTGTTCGCGCAGCTCGGCTTCGCGGCGGTGGCGCGGCACCGGTCGAAGGCGGTGACGCTGTATCGCCAGGGCGCGGTCAACTTCATCGTCAACGCCGAGCCCGACAGCTTCGGCCAGGCCTTCGCGCGGCTGCACGGGCCGTCGGCATGCGCCATGGCGTTCCGGGTGCGCGACGCCGGCGCCGCCTACCAGCGCGCGCTGCAGCTGGGTGCCAGGCCGGTGCACGACCGGATCGGGCCGATGGAGCTGAACATCCCGGCGATCGAGGGCATCGGCGGCAGCCGCATCTACCTGATCGACCGGTACGGCCCGCGCGGCTCGATCTACGATGTCGACTTCGTGCCGATCGCCGGCACCGAGGCCGCGCCGGCCGGCGCCGGCCTGACCTATATCGACCACCTGACCCACAACGTGCACCGCGGCCGGATGGACGAGTGGGCCGACTTCTATGCGCGCCTGTTCAACTTCCGCGAGATCCGCTACTTCGACATCGAGGGCAAGCTGACCGGTCTGAAGTCGCGGGCGATGACCAGCCCGTGCGGCAAGATCCGCATCCCGATCAACGAAAGCGCCGACGACAAGAGCCAGATCGAGGAATATCTGCGCGCCTACAAGGGCGAAGGGATCCAGCACATCGCGCTCGGCACCGACGACGTCTACGCCACCGTCGAGGGGCTGGCGGCGGGCGGCGTCGCCTTCATGGATGCGCCGCCCGACGCCTACTACGAGATGCTGGCCGAGCGGCTGCCCGGCCACGGCGAGGACGTCGCCCGCCTGCAGCGCAGCGGGATCCTGGTCGACGGCTCGCCCGGCGGCGGCATCCTGCTGCAGATCTTCACCCAGACGGTGATCGGGCCGATCTTCTTCGAGATCATCCAACGCAAGGGCGACGAGGGCTTCGGCGAGGGCAATTTCCGCGCGCTGTTCGAATCGATCGAGCGCGACCAGGTCAAGCGCGGCGTGCTGAGCGACCGCGCCTGAACCCATGCCGTGGCGCGGCGGTTTGCGCCGGGCAAAACCCTGGGTTAATCCCTTTCGGCTAGGGTCGGCTGCGAACGGACGGGGCAAGGGTCACCGCCATGGCGGATGGAGCACGCAAAGGGCTGGGAGCGCGACGGCTGGCCGCCATCGCGGTCGCGTTCGTGGGCATCGTCGTGGTGCTGGTCATCGCGTTGGGGCCGGGCGGGTTCGGCGGGCTGTTCGGCGGCGTCAGCCCGGCGGAGCGCGCCGACCAGGTGCTGGCCGGCATCAAGGCCGAGGCGCCCTATGTCGCCACGCTGGAGCGGAGCCGGCCCGACGTCTATGCCGCGCTGCGCGATGGGCTGATCCGCGACGCCGAGGCCGACACGCCGGTGATGCTGATGGCCAACAACGGACGGCGCGTGCTGGCGGCCTGGCTGCAGCAGGCGATCGCGACGGCGCCGGACGCCGTGGCGCTCGAGCTGCTGGCGATGACCACCGACCAGCTGCGCGAGCTGCAGCAGTCCAATCCGCAGCTCTGCGCCGCGATGGTCAGCGGCCAACCGATCGAGGATGTCGACGCCTTCGTCAGCGACGCCATGCGCACGCGCGAGCGCACGGCCTACGAGGCGCTGGCCGCCGCGCCGGCGGATGCCGCGGTGGTGACGCTGCCGGCGGCCGAGGTCGACGCCGCCTACCAGGCGATCGCACCCGATTTGGCCGAACGGTTCGGCGCGGATTTCGACCGCTTCCGCGGCACCGACCCGACCACGCTGGACCCGGCCCGCTTCTGCGAGATCCAGATCGCGCTGCTCGACGGCGTGGCCGCGATGGGGCCGCAGCGCGCCGCGGCGCTGGCGCGGTCCATCCTGGGCGGCGGCGGCGATGAGTGACGCCGTCCTGCATCCGCGGCGGCCGATGGGCCGGCTGCTGCTGGCCGGGTGCGGCGTGGCGGTCGTCGCCGCGGCCATCGTGGTCGCGGTCCAGGGCGTGGCCGGGTTCGGCGGCTGGCTGGGCTTCCGCGCCGAACGCGACGGCGTTGCGGTCATGCTGGCAGAGGTTGACCGACAGATCCCGTTTCTTGCCGACACCCGCACCGATGCGCCGGCGCTGTACGAGCAGGTGGTCGCCGTCGTCGCCCGCGACGTCGACCTGGGCCTGGGGCCGGAGCAGGTCGTCGCCGACGTGACGCGGGTGTTCGAGACCTGGCAGGCCGAGGCGATGCCCGACGCGCCCGACCGCATCCTGATGGCCTATCACCAGCTGGCGATCGACCGGATGCGCGAGCTGCAGCGCAGCAACCCGTCGCTGTGCGCCGCGCTGACCCTCGGCAAGCCCTATGACGATCTCGACGCGCATGTCAGCGAGCGCCAGCGCCAGCGCGAGATGTACGTCAACCGCGAGCTGCTGCGCGCCCGCGCCGGCGAGACCGTCTCCCGGATGACCAACGCCGAGGTCCAGTCGATCGCCCGCGGCATCGCCGCCGACCTCAGCGCCGCGATCGGCGCCGCGGCGGAACTGCTGCACACCGACCGCCAGACGACCGCGGAGGAGGATGCGATCGTCTGCGGCTACGGCATCGCAACCATGGAGGCGATTTCCGCGCTGGGCCCGGACCGGGCGCCGGCCGTGGTGCGCGGCCTGTTCTTCCCGGGATAGCCGCCGGGCCTCAATGCCGGGTCGGCCGGACCGCGGCGTCCTCGTCGAACAGGTCGGCCAACTGGTCCATCATCGTGCCGCCGAGCTGCTCGGCATCGACGATGGTGACCGCCCGCTGGTAGTAGCGGGTGACGTCGTGGCCGATGCCGATCGCCACCAGCTCGACCGTCGAGTATTTCTCGATCCAGTCGATCACGCCGCGCAGGTGCCGCTCAAGATAGTTGCCGGCGTTGACCGACAGGGTGGAGTCGTCGACCGGCGCGCCGTCGGAGATGACCATCAGGATCCGGCGCTGTTCGCTCCGTGCCAGCAGCCGGCTGTGCGCCCACAGCAGTGCCTCGCCGTCGATGTTCTCCTTCAGCAATCCCTCGCGCAGCATCAGGCCGAGGTTGCGGCGCGCGCGGCGCCAGGGGGCGTCGGCCGCCTTGTAGACGATATGGCGCAGGTCGTTCAGCCGGCCGGGATGACCCGGTTTGCCGTCGGCGATCCAGCGTTCGCGCGCCTGGCCGCCCTTCCACGCCTTGGTGGTGAAGCCCAGGATCTCCACCTTCACGCCGCAGCGCTCCAGCGTGCGGGCCAGGATGTCCGCGCTCATCGCCGCCACCGAGATCGGCCGGCCGCGCATCGAGCCCGAATTGTCGATCAGCAGCGTCACCACCGTGTCGCGGAACGCCGTTTCCGACTCCATCTTGTAGCTCAGCGGGTTCTCGGGATTGGCGATGACCCGGGCCAGCCTGGCGGCGTCGAGGATGCCCTCGTCCAGGTCGAAGTGCCAGGAACGCTGCTGCTTGGCCATCAGCCGGCGCTGCAGCCGGTTGGCCAGCCGGGCGATCACCGATTGCAGGTGCTGCAGCTGCTGGTCCAGCTGCAGCCGCAGCCGGGCCATCTCCTCCGGGTCGCACAGCTCCGCCGCTTCGACGATCTGGTCGAACGCGGTGGTGAAGGCATGATACGGCGGCTCGCCCGGGATGTTGCGGAAGTCGGGCTCGCGGCGCTGCGGCGTGCCGGATTGCTCGACCTCGTCGTCGGCGCCGCCGGGGTCGAACTGCGTGTCCATCTCCTGCGGCTCGCCGCCTTCCTGCTGCTCCATGTCGGAGGTATCAGGCTGCTGCTCGGCGGCCGCTCCCATGGCGGTCGGATTCGCGCTTTCGTCGTCGGCCTGGTCCTCGGCGTCCTGGCGCGACTGGTCGCCCTCGTCCTCGCTGCCTTCGCTGTCGTCCTCCTGGTCCTCCTCCAGCAGCTCCTCGCCCAGGTCGAGCTCGGCGATGATGCGCCGCGCCAGCTTCGCGAACAGCGCCTGATCGTCGATCACCTCGCCCAGCCGATGGAAGTCCGGGCCGATCCTGGCCTCCAGCCATGGCCGCCAGGCATCGACCATGCGCTTGGCCTGTTCCGGAGGCGCCTCGCCCCACAGCGCCTCGCGCGCCAGCAGGCCGACGACGTCGGCAAGCTTGCCGTCCTCGCGTTCGGTGACGCGGGCATAGCCGCGCAAACGGCACTGCTCGCTCAGCGCGGCGCGCAGGTTGGCGCGCACGCCCATCATCCGGCGTGCGCCCATCGCCTCGCAGCGGGCCTGCTCCAGTGCGTTGTAGACGTCGCGCGACACCGCCCCGGTCGGCAGGCTGCGGCTGTGCAGGCGCTGGTCGTGATAGCGCAGCTTCAGTGCGACCGCGTCGCCGTGGCCGCGCACCTGCGCCACCTCCTCGGCCGGCAGGGCGCGGTTCGGTGCCTGCAGCTGCACGTCGTTGCCGGCGATGCGCGGGCCCTCGGCGCCGAAGTGCACCTGCAGTTCCGGCTGGCGCGCCATCGCGCGCATCGTCGCGCCTGTGACCCGGCGGAATTCCTCCAGCCGCGCGTCGGCACTGCGGCGGGCCTGCTGCCCGTTGGGCTGGCGCAGCCGTTCGCTCATCTCGCGCGCGATGCGGTCGGCGGTCGATTCCTTCGGCGCCTCTGGCTCGGCCTCGCGCGCGACGCCGGGCACATGGGTGCCGGCAATGCCGCTGGTCGGCGTGGTCGACAGCCGGCCCGCACCGGTGCGATGCCGGGTCGCGACCCGGCCGGAGTCGCCGCCCTGCTTCGGCGGCGCGCCGGTCATCGGCCTAGCCCCGGCTCATCACATGCCGCTCCGGCGGCAACTCCTCGCCGAAGCAGCGCTGGTAGTACTCGGCGACCGTGCTGCGCTCGGTCTCGTCGCACTTGTTCAGGAAGGTCATCCTGAACGCCAGCCCGACGTCGCCGAAGATCTCCGCGTTCAGCGCCCAGTTGATCACCGTCCGCGGCGACATCACGGTCGACATGTCGCCGGCGATGAAGCCGCCGCGGGTCAGGTCGGCGACCGAGACCATGGCCGAGATCACCTTGCGGCCGGCGTCGTTGTCGTATGTCCGGGCCTTCGACAGCACGATATCGACCTCCGCCTCGTGCGGCAGGTAGTTCAGTGTGGCGACCAGGCTCCAGCGGTCCATCTGGCCCTGGTTGATCTGCTGGGTACCGTGATACAGCCCGGTGGTGTCGCCCAGGCCGACGGTGTTCGCGGTGGCGAACAGGCGGAACGCCTTGTGCGGATGCAGCACCCGGTTCTGGTCCAGCAGGGTGAAACGCCCGCTCGATTCCAGCACGCGCTGGATCACGAACATCACGTCCGGCCGCCCGGCGTCGTATTCGTCGAACACCAGCGCGCAGGGGTGCTGCAGCGCCCAGGGCAGCAGGCCCTCGCGGAACTCGGTCACCTGCTTGCCGTCGCGCAGCACGATCGCGTCCTTGCCGACCAGGTCGATACGGCTGATGTGGCTGTCCAGGTTGACGCGGATGCACGGCCAGTTCAGCCGCGCGGCGACCTGCTCGATATGGGTCGACTTGCCGGTGCCGTGATAGCCCTGGATCAGGACGCGGCGGTCGTGCTTGAAGCCGGCCAGGATCGCCAGCGTGGTGTCGTGGTCGAAACGATAGGCGTCGTCCAGCGGCGGCACATGCTCGCTCGGCGCACTGAACGCCGGGACGTCCATGTCCACATCCAGGCCGAAGGTCTGGCGCACGTCGATGGTGATGTCGGGTTCGCCGGACGGCATCTCGGCGACCGGCTCGGCATTATCCAAAGGAGCCATCAGGTTTCTCTTTCAGCGTCCAGGGTCGTGCCGGCCCCCTCGACCGGCTGTCCGCGCGGCGCCCCGGCCTAGGCCGACAGGTCCGCGACTATCGATTTCAGCGTGACATAGGCCTGGTTGATTGTCTTCAACCGTTCCTCGGCCATCTTGTCGCCGCCATTGGCGTCGGGATGGTGACGTTTGACCAGGGTTTTATAGCGTGCCTTGAGCGTGCTCAAGCTTACCGGTGGTTCCAGTTCCATCACCGCCAGCGCCTTCTCCGCCTCGGCCGACATCCGGCGCCACCGCGCCCGAACCGGGTCTTCGTCCTCCATCCTGCGGCGGCTGCCGGCCTGGGCTTCGCCGTTCTCGGCGAAGGCGGCGTGGAAGGCGTTCATCGCCGCCCGCAGCCGGGGGTCGCCGCCGAGCGCGCCGAGGCGGCCATTCGGGCCGCTCAACGGCCAGGTCGGCCGCTGCCATGTGGTGTCGAAGCGGATGTGGCGCTCGATGTCCGCTTCCGACATCCCGCTGAAATAGTCCCAGGTCTGGTTGTAGGCCCGGACATGATCCAGGCAGAACCAGAAATAGTCCTGCAGCCGCTCCCGGCTCTTCGGCGCACGGAACTCGCCGTGGCCGGCGCAGTTGGGAATGTCGCAGGGGCGCCGCTCCAGCCGGAGCTGTTCCTCTTCCCACGCCGTCGATGTGGTGCGCTTTCGGGCCATGATCAACGAATATCGACAGTCTTGCACGGGTTGCAAGGCCAAGCGGCCGACATGCCGCCGATTGGCGCGGCGTGCCGGACGCGGCATCCGGCAGGGCTTGCCTAACCCGGCTTCCGTTGCAACTTTGTTGCCCTGGCCCGCCGCCGCAACGAGGTGCGGCATGCCGGCCGGCGAGGAGACCGAATGGCGATGCCCGCTGGGCCCTACGCAACGCGGATCAGGGCGAAACTGACTGACGCGCTGGCGCCGTCGCGGCTGGAGATCACCGACCAGTCGGCGCAGCACGCCGGCCATGCCGGCGCCCGGCCCGAGGGCGAGACCCATTTCCATGTGCTGCTGGTTTCCGAGCACTTCGACGGTGTCGGCCGCGTCGCCCGCCAGCGCATGGTCTATGCCGCGCTGGCCGCGGAGCTTGCCGAGCGGGTGCATGCACTGTCGATCACGGCGCTGGCGCCGGGCGACGCTGCCCCGGCACCCGGCCCCGGCGCGCACGACTCCTAACGATTGCAAGTGCGTCGTGCTCGGAGGATAGTGTGTTCGTGACCGTGTTAGTCTTGGGGGGATTCCCGTGGCTTTCGACTGGAATGCGTTGACGCTGGCCCCCGCCCTGGTCAGCCGCAATATCCGGCTGGATGATCATCGGACGAGCATCCGGTTGGAGCCGGAGATGTGGGACGCGCTGGCCGAGATCGCCTCGTTGGAGGGCGAGACCGTGCACGGGCTGTGCAGCAGGGTCGACGAGATGCGCGGCGAGCTGGGTCGCACCGCGGCGATCCGCGTGTTCATCGTCACCTATTATCGCAGCCGGGCCCGGCTGAACCGCCGCGGCAAGGGCTAGGGGTCGACCGCCGGCTGCCGGTCCTGCGGCAGCGCGGGAAAGGGCTGGCGCAGCCCGGACACGATGGCTTCGTAGCCCGGCGTGTCGCCGGGGGCCAGCACCCCGTGGCGCACCAGGAAATCGATGATAACCAGGTTGCAGTTCGTCTTGAACGCGGCGGTGTCGCGTACCGTCTCGGCGACGCGCGCGATTGGCCACAGTTCGAAATGATCCACCTCGCCGTCGGTGTTGCGCGGCTCCAGGCCGGGCGGCAGCTCCAGGTCGTAGGTGAGCAGGGTATCGGGCCGTAGCCGGTTGCAGCGGTCGACGAAGCGGTAGGAGACGTGGCCGGTCGGCCGCGCGGTGGCCGCGATGGCGGCGCTCAGTCCGGCTTCCTCGCCGGCTTCCTTGATCAGGTTGGCGCGCGGCCCGAGGTCGGCCGGCAGGCCGCCGGCGATGATGTGGTCCCACTTGCCCGGTGCCACCGGGCGGTCCTTGGCCCGTTGGGCCACCCACATCGACAGCGTGTCGCGATCGCGGACGAAGCCGTTCACGTGCACCCCCCAGGCGCGCAGGCCGAGCAGCGGCGCGGCCGACCGCTCGATCGCGAACAGCGGCGTCTCGTCCAGGCTGGCGGCGGCCCGGTAGCGCTCGCCGCGCCAGCCGGGCAGCAGGCCGTCGGCGATCCAGCCGTCGGTGACGGCGGCCAGCGCGTCGGTGCGCGCCGCCGGCGTGTCGAGGTCCGGGGCGATCCGCACGCCGTCGCCGTCGATCACGAAAACGTCGGTGTGCTGCGCGAGCGACGCCAGCTGGGCGCCGTGCACCCAGCCGAGGTGCCGGCCGGCGCAGCGGAACGGCCAGAACGCCGTCAGGTCGCAGCTGTTGCAGTGGGCGATCCAGTCCAGATAGGCCATGGCGGCGAACGGCCGTCGCTCAGCTCTGCGCGCCCGGAACCGGAAGCGGCGCCATCTGCATCACGGCGATGTCCTGCACCTTGACCAGTCCGTCGATCAGTTCGACGACGAGGGAAACCGTGGGCCGTCCGCCATCCTCATTCTGGGCCATCGCACCGGCAACCGCGGCAAGGCCAACCGCCTCCAGTTCGCCGAGCAGGCCGGCGTCCTGCAGGCGACGGATAGTCTCGGCATAGCCGGTCACCCGGGTGGGGAAACGCCCGGCAGGGTAGTTCGCGGCGTCCACGCGCAGCTCGCCTTCGGTCGATATGTCGAGCTCGCCCCAGGCCAGGCGGGTGTTGCGCAGCACGACCCGCCCGTCGTAATCGCGCAGCACAAGGAACAGCACCGGCAGGCTCGGCGGCAGCACCGGCGTCTGCAGCGTGACATCGGTGGTGAATGTCGCGATCCGCGGGTCGAACGGCGCCGCAATCGCCTCCGGCAGCACGAGGTCGCTCACAGCGACGGTCGCGGTCAGCTTCGCCTGGTCGGCGGGCGCGCCCTCCGGCGCGATGGTCACCGTGCCGTCGAGGGCGCCGAGGCTGAAATTCTGGGCCAGCGCGTCGGTGACGGCGACATCGGCGATGTCGAGTTTCAGTTCCGCGCCGCCGCTGGTGTCGATCGCCCAGCTGCCGCCGGCCCGCTGGGCGTTCAGCGCCCATTTGGCGAAGCCGTCGTTCTCGATCACGGCGACCAGGTGCTCGCCGGGGCTGTCGAACCGGTAGGTCAGGAAGTCCCACGGCACGAACGAGATGCGCAGCGTCTCGCCCTGCCAGCTCACCGTCTGCGCGCCGGTGGTGGCGGTCAGCGCCGGCGCGGGGATGTCGGCGTAGACTTCCAGCGGAAAGCCGCCGGTCGTGATGGTGCCGTGGGTGACCTGGACGCCGGCCTCCCGCTGGTCGGCGATCCACTCGTCGATGAAGCGCTGCAGCTCGCTTTCCAGATAGTGCCAGTAGCCCACATAGCCGGCGACCAGCAACGTGGGAACGCCGATCCCATATATCCGTTTGCGCACCCGCGGCGATCCTCGATCGGCTGGCGACCTTGCGGTCCGTTCGCCAGTGGCTTAGCAACTGGACCCGCGCCGGGCAAGCGGCGCCGGCCCGCAACGATGCAGCGGTCATGGAGTCTCAGGCGAACGATAGCAGCGCGGGCTTTCTGTCCACCGGTTCCGAGCGGCCGGGCTTCTGGCTGTTCGCCTACGGCTCGCTGATGTGGGATCCGGGCTTCCCGCATGCGGAGCGGCACCGCGCCGTGCTGCGCGGCTATCACCGGTCGTTCTGCGTTTATTCGGTGCGCTACCGCGGTACGCCGGAAGCGCCCGGCCTGGTGCTCGGGCTCGACCGGGGCGGTTCCTGCTGCGGCGTCGCCTATCGCGTCGCGGACGACGATGCCGCGGCGGTCCGCGCCTATCTCTGGGAGCGCGAGATGTTCACCCGGGTCTACTGCCCGCGCGAGGTGGGTGTCAGGCTGGTCGACAGCGCGCACCGGCGCATCGACGCGCTGACCTTCGTGGTCGACCGCGCCCATGCGCAATATGCCGGCAGGTTGCCGATCGGCGAGCTGGTACGGCTGATCCGGCGCGGCGAGGGGTCGCGCGGCCGCTGCCGCGACTATCTGCTCAACACGGTGCAGCACCTCGAGCAGATGGGCCTCTCATCCAGGCAATTGCGACGGCTGGCGGCACAGCTTGCCCGCGGCGAAGGCGCGGCCGGCGACTGAAGTTGTGCACCGGTCCACGAAGCGGCGGTTGGCCGGACCTGTCGCCGCCGAACCGGTTTGTCGCAGAACAGTCACATACCCATTCATCTGCAGGAGCCACATTCACAGGTAGCTGATAAGAGTTTGATTTAACGCGATAAAAATTCGAAGACCAACGTTGCGATGTGTTTTGGCCCGTCTGTCCGCGGCGCGCGGAAAAGCCCGGACGGCCTGGAGTTTTCGGCGTCCGGGCGGTGCCGCGCCCGGACGACGCTCCACCAAGTTATCCACAGGCGGGACGAGCGCTGGCGCCGTCAATCTTCCGAGTCGATTTCCGCGGTGCCCGGCGCCAATTGCGGGTTCGCCGCCAGCGCTTCGGCAACCAGGCGGTCGCTGGCGACGTTGATGGCTTCGTGCAGACGGACCATCAGCGCCTTGCGCGCCAGGTCCGCCGGCAGGGCCGGCAGGAACTCGATGACGATGCGCCCGGGGTGCTTGGCGCTGCTCTCGCGCGGCCAGTACAGCCCCGAGTTGAGCGCGACCGGCACCACCGGCAGGCGAAGCTTGTCGTAGAGCGCGGAGATGCCGACGTGGAACGCGCGCGCCTCGCCTGGCGCGGTGCGCGTGCCTTCCGGAAAGATCACGATCGGCCGGCCTTCCGCGGCGGCGCGGCGCGCATCGGCGATCATCTGGCGCAAGGCCGATGCGCCGGCGTTGCGGTCGATGCCGATCTGCCCGGATGCCTTCAGATACCATCCGAACACGGGAATCCGGTACAGCGAGCGCTTCAGCACGATCGCCGGCCGGCGCAGGATGGTCGGCAGGGCCAGCGTTTCCCAGGCCGACTGGTGCTTCGCCGCCAGGATGTAGGGGGGCGGGGGCAGGCGGTCGAGGCCGCGCACCTCGTGCCGGATGCCGGTGGTCAGGCGCAGCAGCACCAGCAGGCCGCGGCTGTAGAAGGCGCCGCAGTTCTGCATCACCCGTCGCGGGAACAGGAACAGCGCGGTGTAGGGGATGCCCAGCAGGACCGTCCACACGGCGGCGAGCAGGTAGAACGCCACCGCCCTGGCCCGATGCAGGGGCGTGACCCAGGCCGCGGCGCCTGCGGCGCTCAAGGCAGCCTCGACAGGGTGCGCAGGACCGTCACATGCGCGGTCAGCATCGGGATCATCGCGAACACCAGGGGCACGGCGCCGACCGCCAGCCACTGCCAGCCGGTCATGGCTGCGCGCGACAGGCCGATCACGTCGGTGTCTACCACGCCGATGACCAGCACCAAAGTGATCACCGCGCCGGCGACGCCGAGCAGGCCGCCGAGCAGGCCGAGACGCATCGCGCGCTCGCTGAACGGGCGGGCGAGGTGGTGGTCGGTCGCACCCATCATGTGGACCAGATCGATCATGCGGTGGTGGATCACCAGGCTGGCGCGGGTGGTGAACACGACGGTACCGCAGGCTGCGGCCAGCACCAGCACGACGATCAGCGCGCCCACCGCCTGGATCGAACTGCCCATGCGGACGAGGTCGGCCATCGGCTGCCGGTGCGCCACGACGTCGGCGCCGGGCTCGACGCGTCGGATGGCGGCGGTGACCGCGTCGAGCGAGGCGTCGCCGAGCACCACCTCCAGTACCAGCGGCAGCGGCAGCCCGTCGCGCGCCTCCTGCGGCAGCCAGGGGTCGAGCAGGGTGCGCAGTTCCCAATCCGGCAGGGCGCGGACGGTGCCGACGCCGGCGACGGCGAGCACCGAATCGATCAGCCGCTGCGGGTCGCGGGCATCGGTGGGCGGGGCGGGTACTACCACGGTGACCATGTCGTCGACCGTCGCGCGCCATGCCTCGATCGCGTTGCCGATCATGAAGGCGCCGACCATGGCCAGCGCAGCCATATAGGCCATGAAGCCGATGATCCAGACCAGGAATCGCTGGCGGCCCGGCCCATGGCGCGGCAGCAGCGGCAGCGTCGCCCGCATCGCTAGGCCGTGCCTCGCGTCTGGCGATCGATCATGCCGGCCTCGAGGCGCAGCTGCGGGTGCGGGAACTGCTCGATCAGCCGGGCATTGTGGGTGGCCACAACGATGGTGGTGCCGTGTCGGTTCAGCTCCTCGAACAGGCGAAGCAGCCGCTCGGCGAGCGCGTCGTCGACATTGCCGGTCGGCTCGTCGGCCAGCAGCAGCTGCGGCTGGCCGATCACCGCCCGGGCGATGGCCAGCCGCTGCTGCTGGCCGCCGGACAGCATCGGGGGCCTGGCGTGGAGGTAGTCCTGCAGGCCGACCCAGCGCATCAGTTCCTCGGCGTGGACGCGGCTCGACGGGCCGACGCGCCGGGTGACGGCTAGGGGCAGCATCACGTTCTCCAGCGCGGTCAGGTGATCGAGCAGGCGGTAGTCCTGGAACACCACGCCGATCTTCCGGCGCAGCGCCGGCAGCGCGCGCCGCCGCAGCCGCGCCACGTCCTGCTCGAACAGGTGGACCAGCCCACGCGTCGGCCGCAGCGCCAGCAGCATCAGCCGCAGCAGGCTGGTCTTGCCGGCGCCGCTGACGCCGGTGAGGTAGTGAAACGAGCCGGCTTCCATCGCGAAGGTCAGGTCGCGCAGCACCTCCGGCCCGGTGCCGTAGCGCAGCCCCACATTCTCGAAACGAATCATGCCGCCATAGTGCCCGGCGGCGCGGTGGCGCGATAGGCCGAGGATCGCGCCGCCGGCGCCGGTCGGCACGCTGCGGGCCGATGGCGCCGGCTTGTCATCGGGCGGCGATCCGACATAGGTTCGTCAGTCGCCCACCATCACCAGACGCGTCCATGATCGTCAGTTGTCCCTCCTGCGCCGCCCGCTTCTCGGTCGACGACAAGGCCCTCGCCGCCGGGCCGCGGCGCATGAAGTGCGGACGCTGCGGCCATGTCTGGCGCGTGACCGGCCCATCGCCGGAACCGGCAGCCAATCCCCGTGCCAAGGCGGCACGGGCGCCGCCGCCGAGGGCCGCCGCGCCAACGGCCGGCCGAGCCGGTCGCGCCGCCGCCGCCGCGCGCGCGGGCCGGCGGGCCGCAGGCGCCGGCACGGGCCGAACGCACCGGCGGCGGGCTGTGGATCTGGTGGCTGCTGCTGTTGCTGCTGCTGGCCGGCCTGGCTGCCGGCGGCTGGTTCGCGCGCGGCTGGCTGGTCGAGGTGTGGCCGCCGGCGGAGCGGGTCTACAACTGGCTGGGCATCGCCCTGCCGCGAATCGAGGTGGTCGACCTGCACGAGAACGTGACGCAGGAGGGCGACACCGAGCGGCTGGTGATTGCCGGCACCCTGGTCAATGCCGGCACCGAGCCGCTGCCCGCGCCGGTGGTGACGGTGATCCTGTTCGATCACCAGCGGCGAGCCGGTGCAGGACTGGCGGGTGGCGCTGACCCGCGCGGTGTTCGAGCCCGGCGAGGCGGAATCGTTCGAGACCGAGTGGCCTCATCCCGCCGGCGGCGCCAAGCCGACGTGGGAGGTGCACCTTGAGCGGCCCGATGCGGGCAGCGACGTGGCGGCAGGCGGCGATGTGGCCCACGAAGGCGCGGCCGACCCGGTGACGCACGACGATGCCGCCCACGAGGACCCCGGCCATCAGGAGCCGGCGCATGCGGAACCCGCTCACGACGAGCCTGCCCCTGCGGCGCCGGCCCACGACGAACCGGCCCACGATGAACCGACCCACGACGAGCCGGCGGATGCGCATGGCGCGGCGGACGAACAGCAGCCGGCTTCCGACCACGGCCAGGCGGAGCATTGAGCGGCCCGATGGCGCCGGCCCGCGTCCTGGTGGTCGACGACGAGGCCGGCCTGCGCAGCTTCATGGTCCGAGCCCTGGAGGCCGACGGGCACACGGTGGCCGCGGCGGAGGACGGTGCCGGCGCCCTGGCAGAGATCGCGGCCGCGGAGGCGCCATTCGACGTCGTCATCTCCGACATCGTCATGCCGGAGACCGACGGTATCGCGCTGGCGCTGAAGATCGCCAAGGAATCGCCGCGCACGGCCGTGGTGCTGGTCAGCGGCTATCCGCAGGAACTGGCCCGCGCCCGCGGTCTCGAGGCGCTGGTCCGCGCGACGCTGGCCAAGCCGTTCACGATGGAGGAGTTGCGCCGGCTGGTCGCCGACCTGACCGGCGTGGTGCCGGGCTGACCGGCCCGGGGCCGGCGGCGGATCAGAACCGCCGCAGCAGGCGCTCGATGTAGTCCAGCTCCTCGCGGTCGCGGAACGCCTCGCCGGCGCGCCGCTGCAGCTCTTCCAGGATCTCGCGCGCCTTCTTCATCTCTTCCTCGGTCGGCAGGTCGACGTCGCCGGTGTCGAGGCCGCGGTCCTCGGGCGCCGCGCGGCCGAGCGGGTCGCGCTGCGCCGGGCGCTGCTCGCCCTGGCCGAAGCGGTAGGGCTGGCCGTTGGGCACCAGCTGCAGCATGCCCATCTCCGCCATCATCTGCGCCGCTTCGTTCATACCCTCCTGCAGGTGCTCCAGCGCCTGCTGCTGGGCGACCGTGGCCTCGCCGGGCATGTCGCCCTCCAGCAGTTGCTCGGCACGACGCATCTCGCGCTCGGCCAGGCCCAGATTGTCCGGGATCTCGCCGACCATGTCGCCGAACTCGCGCATCACCTCGCCCAGCTGCCCGCGCAGGTCGCGCTGGGCCTGCTCCAGCTCGTCGCTGGAGCGCGGCTCCTGCGTGCCGTCCTCCGACTGCGGCGTGCCCGGCATCGGCGTCATGCCCGGCGCGTTCTGGGCATTGCGGTAGGTCTCGTCGAGGAGCTCGCGCTGTTCGCGCACGACGTCGTTCAGATTGTTCAGCATCTCCATCTGCTCGGACGGCTGCTGCTGCATCTGGAACGGCATCGGCTGCATGTTCTCCAGCATGTTCTGCAACTCGGACAGCAACTGCTGC
Source organism: Alphaproteobacteria bacterium (assembly GCA_041396705.1). Lineage (NCBI taxonomy): Bacteria > Pseudomonadati > Pseudomonadota > Alphaproteobacteria > Alphaproteobacteria bacterium. Next base: position 106,425 of record JAWKYB010000016.1, on the reverse strand, counting down.
GCCTCCTCGGTGGCGCCCATCTCGGTCAGCTCGCGCAGCTGCTCCAGCATCTCCATCAGGTCCTGGTTGGTGATGGTCTGGTTCGGGTCGTCGGGCATCTGCAACTGCAGCTGGTTCAGGTCCTCCGGCGACATCAGCGGCATGTTTTCCGCCAGTTCCTGCATGTAGTTTTCCATCGCCTGGCGCAGTTCCTCGATCAGGCGCTGGATCTCCTCCTCCGAGGCGCCGTCGCGCAGCGCGTCGGCCAGTTCCTCCTGCAACCGGCGCAGCTCCTGCTCGGCCAGCGCAAGGCCGCCGTCCTCCAGGTAGAGCGCGGTGTCCCACAGGATCTGCTGCACCGAATCGACATCGCCGGCGTCGGCCAGGCGCAGCCGCGAACGCGCGGTTTTCAGCGCCAGATAGACGGTCAGGTCGTTGCTGAAATCGTCGGGCTGATCGGCGATCGCATCCAGGTTCTCGGCCACCAGGTCGCGCTCGTCCGGCGCGATCACCAGGATCTTGCGCTGCTCGATGATGGCGCGGGCGACCGGGTGGGTGAATTCGCGCTCCGGCAGGATCATCGAGACGACGTCGGAGAAGCCGACCTGGCCGAGGGCATCGACCGCGCGCAGCCGCATCCGCACCGGCACGCCGGCCCAGATGTGCGGGGTCAGGTCGTGATAGCGGGTCGTCTCCAGCTCGGCCGGGGCGCGCGACGGCAGCGGCAACGGCAGGTCCATCCGCGTTTCCGGGTCGGCCGCGGCGTCGAACATCGCCTCGTCCAGCACGATCTGCAGGGTCAGCTCGGCCAGGCCGTAGTCGTCCAGCGCGTGCACGTCGACCCGCAGCGCATGGCGCTCGGTCTCGCTCGGCTCCTCGGCGAAGGCGGCCTCCGGCGGCCGGTCGGCCAGAACGACGACGTCCCAGCCGGCGAGGGTCTGGGCGCCGTCGCCGATGGCGATGGTGCCGTCCTCGGTCAGCCTGAAGGTGGCGCTGTAGCTCTGCTCGCCGATCTTCTCGGGAGCGGCCGCGGTGCCGGCGAAGGCGATGCTGGGCGGCACGGCAACGCCGTGGACCTGGGCCAGCACCTCGCTGTCGGCCGGCACCGAAACCGGCTCGGTCTGGTCGGCGGTCAGCGCGATCGGCGCCAGCCGGGTATAGGCCGGCGGCGAGATCCAGACGTCGACACGCACCGGCATCGCGGCGACTTCGGGTGCGAAGCTGGGGTTCAGCGCGCGGGCGACGCGATCCTCGGCGCTGCCCAGGCCGACGACGCAGGCGACGACGAGGCCGAGCACGGCGATGGCGCGGATGGCGAACGGGTCGCGCCGCGCGATCTGCGGCCGTGGCAACGGCACGCGCAGGCGGGCCATCGCCATGCGGGCGCGGTCGCGGTGGGCCGACCACAGGGCGCGGCTGGCGACGTCGGTGCCGCTCAGGGCCGGCTGGTCCAGCCAGGCGGTCAGCGGCCGGTGGCTGCCGCCGCTCGCCTCCAGCCGCCGGGTCGCCGTGGCGTGCGACGGCCAGCGCAGGCGGGCCAGGCCCCAGACCACGGCGCCGAGGAAGGCGACGCCGAACAGCGCCAGCACCACAATGTGGGCGACGCCGGACAGCGCCGGCAGCACGTCGAGCAGCACCACCGCGACGAAGGCGCAAAGCACCAGCACGGCCGGCAGCACGGCGGGCCACAGCCGCTCCCAGATCAGCGCCCCGTGCGTCAGCGCGATGCGGCGCCGGACGCTGCCGGGCAGGCCCGACGTGTCGATCTCGCTTGCTTGGGTGCGCTCCGTCATGGCGCTGCTCCATTCGCCGTCGCGGCCCGGGCGGCGGGCGCGTCGTCCGCGGCCGCCAGCCACGGCGGCAACCGGTCCTGACCGATCAGGTCCGCCACCGTCTGGCGCGGCCGGATCACGGCGAAATCGTCGCCGTTGACCAGCACTTCCGGCACCAGCGGCCGGCTGTTGTAGGTCGACGCCATCACCGCGCCATAGGCGCCCGCGTCGCACAACACCATCAGATCGCCGGCCGCCATCTCTGGCAAGTCACGATCGCGCGTGAAGGTGTCGCCGCTTTCGCAGATCGGGCCGACGACGTCGGTACAAAGCACAGCGGCATTGGCGGCCGGGCTGCGCACCGGCAGGATCTCGTGATGGGCCTCGTAGAGGGTCGGCCGGATCAGGTCGTTCATTGCCGCGTCGACGATGAGGAAGCGGCGGGTGACCCCTTCCTTGACATGGACGACGCCGGCCATCAGCACGCCGGCCGCCGCCACCAGCCAGCGGCCGGGCTCGACGGCGAGCGCGCAGCCCAGGTCGCGGGTCTCGCGCAGGGCGACGGCGGCATAGTCCTCCGGCGTCGGCACCGCGGAATCGGGCGTGTGGCGATAGTCGACGCCGAGTCCGCCGCCGAGGTCGAGATGGTCGATGGCAAAGTCGCCGGCACGCAGCTCTCGCGTCAGCCGGGCCAGGGTGGCGAAGGCCGCGGCATAGGGATCGAGGCTGGTCAGCTGCGAGCCGATGTGGGTGGCGAGACCACGCAGCCGCACCCCGGCATCGCGCCCGCCGCGGCAAAGGCGTCGGCGACGTGGCCCAGATCGATGCCGAACTTGTTCTCGGACTTGCCGGTGGTGATCTTGGCGTGGGTGCGCGCGTCGACATTGGGATTGATGCGCAGCGCCACCTCGGCGACCGCGCCCTTGTCGCGCGCCACCTGGTCGACCAGCGCCAGCTCGGGCAGGCTCTCGACGTTGAACTGGCGGATGCCGGCATCCAGGCCATAGGCGATCTCGTCGCCGGTCTTGCCGACGCCGGCGAACACGATGCGCTGCGGCGCGACGCCGCGGCGCGGGCGCGCGCGATCTCGCCGGCGGAAACCACGTCGGCGCCGGCGCCCGCGGCCGCCAGGGTGGCGATCACCGCCTGGTTGGAATTGGCCTTGACCGCATAGTAGATCGCGACCGGGGTGTCGCCGAAGGCGGCGGTCAGCCGGCGATAGCGCGCGACGATGGCGTTGGCGCAATAGACATAGACCGGCGTGCCGACCGCGGCGGCGATGCGCGCCAGCGGCACATGCTCGGCATGCAGCTGGCCGTCGCGATAGCTGAACGGGGCCTCGGTCATTCGCTGGTCGGATATTGCCGGTCGTAGGTCACGTTCTCGCCTTCCGGTGGGATCGGGTCGCCCTTCTTGCCGCAGGCCGCCAGCGCGGCAGTCACCAGCAACAATAGGGCGAAAATGCGAACGGTCGCCAACGGGCGCGTGTGAGGAAGGGTAACCGCATTCATGACAGAAACCTCTTGCGCGCCTGCTTCACCGCCGCGCGCACGCTATCGGCGCCGTGCCGCCCAGGCTGGCCCGGCTTTCGATCGCGCTGTCGACGCTGAGGAAAGGATATACGGCATCGGTGATGCGCGGCTCCACCGCCTGCATCGCCGCCAGCGGCAGGTCGGCCAGCTCGCAGCCCCGCTCGGCGGCCAGCGCCACGATGCGCCCGGTGACGTGGTGGGCGTCGCGGAACGGCATGCCCAGCGCCCGCACCAGCCAGTCGGCCAGGTCGGTGGCCGTGGGGAAGCCCTTGGTCAGCGCGCGCCGCATCGCCTCGGCGTCCGGGGTCAGGTCGGCGGCCATGCCGGCCATCGCCGCCAGGCACAGCGCCAGCGCGTCGGCGGCCAGGAACACCGCCTCCTTGTCCTCCTGCATGTCCTTGGCATAGGCCATCGGCAGGCCCTTCATCACCACCAGCAGCGTGTTGAGCGCGCCGACGATGCGGCCGGTCTTGGCGCGGACCAGCTCGGCCGCGTCCGGGTTGCGCTTCTGCGGCATGATCGAGCTGCCGGTGGTCCAGGCGTCGCTGAGCCGGACGAAGCCGAACTCGGCCGAGCACCAGATCACCAGCTCCTCGGCGAAGCGCGACAGGTGGACGGCGCAGATGGCGGCCGCCGCCAGATATTCCATGGCGAAGTCGCGGTCCGACACGCTGTCCAGCGAGTTGGCGGTCGGCCGGTCGAAGCCCAGCGCCTTCGCCGTCGCCGCCCGGTCGATCGGGAAGGCGGTGCCGGCCAGCGCCGCCGCGCCCAGCGGGCATTCGTTCAGGCGGGCGCGCGCGTCGGCGAAGCGGCCGCGGTCGCGGCCCAGCATCTCGACATAGGCCAGCAGGTGGTGGCCGAAAGTCACCGGCTGCGCCGTCTGCAGGTGGGTGTAGCCCGGCATCGGCAGCGCGGCGTGGCGCTCGGCCTGGTCGATCAGGGCGGCCTGCAGCGCCGTCAGCCCGGCTGCGGCCTCGTCGATGGCGTCGCGCACCCACAGGCGGAAGTCGGTGGCGACCTGGTCGTTGCGCGAGCGCGCGGTGTGCAGGCGGCCGGCCGGCTCGCCGACCAGCGCCTTCAGCCGCGCCTCCACGTTCATGTGGATGTCTTCCAGCGCCTCGGAGAAGGCGAAGTCGCCGGCCTCGATCTCGGCGCGGATCGTCTCCAGCCCCTCGCGGATCGCGGCGGCGTCGGCGGCCGAGATGATGCCCTGCTGCGCCAGCATGGCGGCATGCGCCCGCGACCCGGCGATGTCCTGCTCGTAGAGCCGCCGGTCGAAGGCTATCGACGCGTTGATCGCGGTCATCAGCGCGTCCGGAGCCGCCGCGAACCGCCCGCCCCACATGGTGTTGGCGGGGGCGCTGTCGGCGTTGGGTTTCTGCGATCTTTTCATGGCGCGGACATTGCCACGCCACGCGCCGGAAGGGAACGGACGCTTTGCCCTTGCCGGCCTACCGCGTCGGCACCGGCTTCTCGCCGCTGTAGTCGTAGAAGCCGCGGCCGACCTTGCGGCCGAGCCAGCCGGCCTCGACGTATTTCACCAGCAGCGGGCAGGGGCGGTACTTGCTGTCGGCCAGGCCCTCGTAGAGCACGTGCATGACGGCGAGGCAGGTGTCGAGACCGATGAAGTCGGCCAGCTCCAGCGGACCCATCGGGTGGTTGGCGCCCAGCCGCATGCAGGTGTCGATGCTCTCCACCGAGCCGACGCCCTCGTAGAGGGTGTAGACCGCCTCGTTGATCATCGGCAGCAGGATGCGGTTGACGATGAAGGCGGGGAAGTCCTCGGCGGTGGCCGCGGTCTTGCCCATGCGCTGGGCCAGCGCGATGACGGTGTCGTAGGTCGGCTGGTCGGTGGCCAGCCCGCGGATCACCTCGACCAGCTGCATCACCGGCACCGGGTTCATGAAGTGCATGCCGATGAACTTGGCCGGCCGGTCGGTGGCCGCCGCCAGCCGTGTGATCGGGATCGACGAGGTGTTGGAGGCGATGATGGTGTCGGGGCCGACCGCCTTGCAGATCCGCGAGAAGATCTCCCGCTTCAGTTCCTCCTTCTCGGTCGCCGCCTCGATCACCATGTCGACGCCGGCGATGGCGCCGAGGTCGAGCGCGGTGGCGATGCGGGCCAGGGCCGCGTCGCGGTCCTCCTGGGTCAGCTTGCCGCGCGAGACCTGGCGGTCCATCGACTTGCCGATGCCGGCCAAGGCTTTGTCCAGCCGCTCCTGGCTGATGTCGTTGAGGATCACGTCGATGCCGGATTGCGCGGCGACATGGGCGATGCCGCTGCCCATCTGGCCGGCGCCGACGACGGCGAGCTTTGCGATCATGGTGCTGTTCCCGTGCATGTGGTGGGCCGGCCGCGCGCGTTTGCCGAAGCGTCATCGCGGGCCGCCGAACGGCGGCGTGGCGATTCAGCGTCGCGCTGGATTGCCGCGGCGCGCCGCGCCTCGCAATGACTGATCATGGGTGCCGGATTGCCTCGACTGGTTGGCAAGTGCTGTGCGCTCCTAGCCGTCCAATGCCGCCTTCAGCTCCGGCAGGATCTTGAACAGGTCGCCGACCAGGCCGTAGTCGGCGATCTGGAAGATCGGCGCGTCCTCGTCCTTGTTGATGGCGACGATGACCTTGCTGTCCTTCATGCCGGCCAGGTGCTGGATCGCGCCGGAAATGCCGACGGCGATGTAGAGCTGCGGTGCGACCACCTTGCCGGTCTGGCCGACCTGCCAGTCGTTGGGCGCATAGCCGGCGTCGACCGCGGCGCGGCTGGCGCCGACCGCGGCGCCCAGCCTGTCGGCCACCGCCTCGATCAGCGCGAAGTTCTCGGCCGAGCCGAGCCGCGGCCGCCGGAAACGATGATCTTGGCGGAGGTCAGCTCCGGCCGCACCGATTCGCTCAGCGCCTGGCCGACGAACTGCGACAGGGCGGGTCGTCGCCGGCGGCGGGTCGGCGATGGCGGCGCTGCCGCCGGTGGCCGGCGCCGCCTCGAAGGCGGTGGTGCGCACCGTGATCAGCTTTTTCGCGTCGGCCGACCTCACCGTCGCCAGCGCGTTGCCGGCGTAGATCGGCCGGACGAACGTATCCGCGCGTCGACCACCGCGACGATGTCGGAAATCTGCTGCACGTCCAGCAGCGCGGCGGCGCGCGGCAGCAGGTTCTTGCCGAAGGTGGTGGCCGGCGCCAGCACGTGGGCGTAGCCGGCGGCCAGCTTCGCCACCAGCGGCGCCAGCGGCTCGGCCAGCTGGTGCGCATAGATCGCCGCATCGGCCAGGTGGACCGTGCCGACGCCGGGAATGGCTGCCGCCGCCTCGGCCACGGCGCGGCAGCCGGCGCCGGCGACCAGGATGTCGACGCTACCCAGCTGCTGGCCCGCGGCGACCGCGTTCAGCGTCGCCGGCTTCAGCGCGCCGGCTTCGTGCTCGGCGATGACCAGCACGCTCATGGCCGGGCCTCCAAAATGTGCCGCGGTCCCCGCGCATGGCGGGCGGCGACAGCGTTGCGTCCTTCGAGACGCGCGCCTTCGGCGCGCTCCTCAGGATGAGGGATCGCGGTGCGTTGCACGTGACTCCGCAGCGAACGCAAGGCGCTACGCTGGCTGGCGCATCCGGCGCCGGCGGTTCTGGCCAGCCCCTCACGCCCCCTCATCCTGAGGAGGCGTGCGCAGGACGCCGTCTCGAAGGACGCACGGTGGGCGGTCCCGCGGCCCGGCCGTGCCGGCCGCGCGCTCATGACAGCACCTTGGCTTCGTCGCGCAGCCTGGCGACCAGTTCGGCCACGTCGGCGACCTTGACGCCGGCCTGGCGCTTGGCCGGCTCGACGACCTTCAGCGTGGTCAGCCGCGGCGTCACGTCGACGCCGAGGTCGCCCGGCGACAGCACGTCGATGGTCTTGCGCTTGGCCTTCATGATCGACGGCAGCGAGGCGTAGCGCGGCTCGTTCAGGCGCAGGTCGGTGGTGACGATGGCCGGGCGGGCGAGCCGCACCGTCTCCAGCCCGCCGTCGACCTCGCGGGTCACCTCGACGGCGTCGTCCTGCAGGACGATCTTCGAGGCGAAGGTGCCCTGCGGCCAGCCGAGCAGCGCCGCCAGCATCTGGCCGGTCTGGTTGCTGTCGTCGTCGATCGCCTGCTTGCCGAGGATGACCAGGCCGGGCTGCTCGCGCCCGACGATGGCCTGCAGCAGCTTGGCCACCGCCAGCGGCTCCACCTCGGACGCGGCCTCGACCAGGAGGCCGCGGTCGGCGCCCATGGCCAGCGCGGTGCGGATGGTCTCCTGCGCCTGGGTCGGCCCGATCGAGATCGCGACGATCTCGTCGCAGCCGCCGGCTTCCTTGATGCGGACCGCTTCCTCGACGGCGATTTCGTCGAACGGGTTCATCGACATCTTGACGTTGGTCGTCTCGACGCCGCTTTGGTCGGTCCTGACGCGAATCTTGACGTTGTAGTCGACGACCCGCTTGACCGGGACCAGGATCTTCATGCTCGGCTGCTGATGCTCTTGTTCCGTCGCTGGCCTGCGCGCGGGCGCAGGGACAGGCACCGTAGGCAGCGGCTCAGGCCGAGTCAATCATTCCTGTTGCAGTGCAGCAACGCGGGTGCGGCAGGGCCGGTGCGGCGCGCCGGTCAGTGGCCGCTGCCGCTGAGCAGCATCAGCGCGAACAGGCCGATGGCGACCAGCTGGCTCACCACGCGCATGCGCATCAGCTTGTTGGACAGCTGGCGATTCTGCTCGCCGCCTCGGGTCATCACGAAGATGCCGGTGAACAGGATGCCGACGGTGACCAGCAGCGAGATGATGAAGGCGATGGTGATCGCAGTATGCATGCCGGCAATATAGGTCGTCGCCGATGTGCCGCCCAGGCCGAATTGGTCGCAGCGTCAGCCGGCGAGGGCGAGGTGGTTGTCCCAGGCATAGCCGGCCGCGTCGCCGGCCAGCGCGCCGGTGACCGTGGCGTCGGGCAGGCGTGCGAAGGCGCCGGCGCCAAGGCCGCTGGACAGCGCGAAGGCGCCGTCGGCGGCGAGCGCGGCGAGCCCGCAGCCGTCGGCCATCTCGACCGCGGCGACGAACGCACCGTCCTCGGTGTCCCACCAGCCGGTGAAGCCGCCGCGCGGGCAGCTGACGCCGAGATAGCGCCCGGCACGGTCGAAGCGCACGCTGCCACCGTAGTTCTGCGACCGGCGGGCATAGGGCGCCGGCAGGTCGAGCAAGCGGATATCGCCGTCGTCGCCGACCAGGCCGCCGACCGGCACGATGTCGCGCTCCGGCCCTTCATACTGGAAGGCCAGCGCGATGCGGCCGTCGCCGGCCACGTCCATGTGGCGGATGCTCATCTGGTGCCGGTCCGATGCCAGCGCCGCCCGGCCCAGCAGTGCGCCGTCCGCCGCGTCCATGAACACCAGCGACGGCGCCATCGTCGGGATGTTCAGCTTGGTCCGGCCATAGTCCGGGTGGGTGAGGATTCCGCCGATGGTGACCGCCAGCGTGCGGCCGTCGGGCATGAGCGCCAGCTCGTGCGGGTCGATGCCGTGGGACGGCCATTCGCCGACGCGGCGGTAGCCGTCGGCCGGGTCGTAGAGGCCGAGCGCGCCGGTGCCGGCGTCATAGGCGTTTTCGGTGGCGAAGAGGACGCTGCCGTCGGCGGAAAACACGGCATGGCCCTGGAAATGCCGTCCGTCCGGGCTGTCGATGCGGTGCACCGTCTCGAAGCTGTCGGGATCGACCGCCACCAGGAAGGTTCCGGGCCGGCGCGCGCAGGCGACGATGTGTCGACGCGGCCCGCCCTGCAGCACCTCGTGCGCGCGGTCGGGCAGCGGCTGGCGGAACACCAGCGTGCCGTCGAGGCCGAAGCCGGCGGCGAAGTGGTTGCCCTGCGCATCGTCGACGCCGCTGAGCAGCAGCGGTCCGGCGGCCTGTACGCGCGACCGGCCCGCTGCGGCCACTACGGCCGCAGCGGCAGCAACGCCCAGCGCGGCGCGACGGCTAATCGCCGTCCAGGCTGTTGAATCCCCGCTGCAGGCCAAGGGCCCCTCCCATCTCGGCACCGACAAGGTCGCGCGTCCGGTCGACCGCGTCGCGCAACGCCTCAACCTGCGGCCGCAGCGCCGGGTCCGCGACCGCCTCGGGCAGGTCGGCGGTCAGTGCTGCGCTAATCCGCAGCGCGTCGGCCAGGCCGGCGTCGATCTCGGCGGCCAGCGCACCGGCACCCGCTGCGGCCAGCGCGTCGTCGAAACCGTCGCCGGCGCTGCCGTCGAACAGCGCCTGTGCGGCCTGCAGGTTCAGCACGACGTTGCGCAGGCTGCGGCCGCTGCGCCAGTTCTCCGCCAGCCTGGGCTTGGCCGCGTCGATCGCGTCGCCGAGCGGCGCCTCGATCTTCTGGTCCAGCACAACTTCCAGCATCTGGTACAGGCCCTTGAACAGCGCGGTGGTCGCGTCGGCGTGGTCCGCGTAGTAGGAAGCCTCGGTGCCGGCGCCGAAGATCTGCTCGGCCTCGCCGCCCGGCGCGGTCCATTCGCCCGCCATCTCCGCGCCGATGGCCGCGATGTTGCCGGCGATCGCCGCGGCGAGCGCGCATTCATAGTCGTCCAGCCCGTCCGCCTGCTCCGCGTACAGCAGCCGTTCCAGCGCCGGAAAGCCCTGCAGCGCCACACTGCCGGCGGCGAGTTCGGCCGGACCGGGGACCGGCGGGCGGTTGCGCAGCATGTCGTCCAGCTGGCGTGCGCCGGTGTTGCGGCGGTCCGGCCAATAGTCGACGCGCGGACCGCGCATCTGGAACTGCACCGGTCCAAGACCGATGGGCTGGGTCAGCATCCAGTCGTCCAGCGCCGTGTCGAAGGCTGCATGCAGGGCATCGACGTCGCCGGGGCACGCGGTCGGCACGGCCGCGGCGAGCGCCGCCGCGGACTCCGCGAAGGCGGCATAGCGCGGGATCGCCTGGCTCTCGACCAGCGCACGGTTCAGGGCGGCGAAGTCGACCGCGCCGTCGTCGCCCCGGGCCGGCAGGGCGGAAGCTGCCGCAATCATGGCGGCCAGCCAGAGGCACATGCGCATCACAGGCTCTCCAGAAACGCCAGCAGGGCGGCGCGGTCGGCGGGCGACATGGCGACGAAGCCGGCGCGGGCCGCCTCCGCCTCGCCGCCATGCCACAGGATGGCCTCGGTCAGCGTGCGGGCGCGTCCGTCATGCAGCAGGAAGCGGTCGCCGTTGACCAGGTCGATCAGGCCGATGCCCCACAGCGGCGGCGTGCGCCATTCGCGCCCGTCGGCCTGGCCCTCCGGCCGGTTGTCGGCCAGGCCGTCGCCCATGTCGTGCAGCAGCAGGTCGGAATAGGGCCAGATCAGCTGGTGCGACAGGGCCGGGCGCGCCGCGTCGGTCGCGGTGATGAATTTCGGCACGTGGCAGGCGGCGCAGCCCGCGCCGTAGAACATCGCCTTGCCGTGCAGCACGGTCGGGTCGTCGATGTCGCGCCGCGCCGGCACCGCGAGGTGGCGCGTGTAAAGCTCCAGCGGTCCCGTCAACGACGACGGCACTTCCAGGCCCTCGAACTCCGGCGAGTTGCCGTCGGGCGCGTCGACGCACGAGGCCTGCGCCACAGTGCAGTCGCCGGCGCCGGCGGGGTAGGCGGGCGACGACAGGCCCATGTCGCCCGACAGCGCGGCCGCATTCTGCTGCGCCAGGCTGGGTTGTCCGGCCTTCCAGCCGAAGCGGCCCAGCGCCAGGGTGCCCAGCCGCGAATCCCAGCCGTAGTTGGGGCGGCCCGAAATGCCGTCGCCGTCGCCGTCGTCGGGGTCGGCATGGGCCAGGATGTCGGCGTCCGGGATCGCCTCCAGCAGGCCCAACCCGATCATCTGCGGCGCGATCCGCACCGACAGCATCAGCCCGGGGTCGGGGTCGCCATAGGCGGGGCCGGCGATGGCATAGGTCGGCGCGCGCAGACTGACCGTCTCGCCGTCGGGGAACGCGAAAGACCGTTCCTCGTATGCGATTGCGATCTGACCCTCGGCGGGATGGCCGGCAACGGCCACGTCCTGCAACTGGCCGCCATAGATCGGATCGGGGATCACCGCGGCGTGGCCGGAGGCGAGCAGCGCCTCGTCCTGCGGCGAGGACGGCGGAACGCTGAGCCGCATCAGGATCGAGATCGCGCTGTCTTCCGGCATCGCCGGATCGGGCGTATGGCCGCGCCCGTTGCGGATATGGCAGCGGTCGCAGGCGCGCGCATTGTACAGCGGGCCGAGGCCGTCGGTCGCCCGGGTCGAGGCCGGCGCCGCCACCCATAGCCGCCGGAACACGGCATTGCCCAGGCTGAAGTCCAGCCTGTCCTCGGCGGCCAGGTTTTCCGCCGGCTGCAGGAAAGCGCTGCGGCTGTCGACCCGGTGTGAGGTGGTGGCGCCGCCGGGATTGCGCTCATAGGCTTCGGGGCGGCTGAAGTCGCCGGTGGGCGCCGTGATATGGTCGTAGACGCCGGCGACGGTGGGCGCTACGAACAGAGCGCACACCGCGGCCGCCGGCACCAGGCGCCAGAATCGCCCCATCGCTCCCCCTCGCCGCCTCTGCCGGCCCAGTCCGCGCCGCCTATTGGAACACAGCCTCGGGGTCGTCCAGGCTGTCGGAGCCCTCGAACGCGATCTCGGCGAGTCCGAGGGCGCCGACGGCGCCCTCGATCGCCACGGTCTGCGCCTTCAACGCGTCGACCACGGCCTGAACGATCGCATTGCCTTCGGCATCGCCCGCAGCCAGCAGTTGGTCATAGGCCTTGCCACTCTCCGCGCTCGCCACCATCGCGTCCATGGCGGACAATGTCGCATCCATCGCCGCACGCACCCGCGCGTCTGCCTCCGGCGCGACAGCGGCCACCAGTTCGGCCAGGCTCGGCCTCTCGACCATGCTGCCGTCGATCCGTTGATAGCGGCCGAGATAGACGTTCATCATCCCGACCTGGTCATAGTAGTGCGAGAAGTGGGTGTTGTCGGAGAAGCAGTCGTGCTCCTCCTCCGGGTCGTGCAGCATCAGGCCGAGCTGGATGCGTTCGCCGGCCAGCTCGCCATAGGACAGGCTGCCGAGCCCGGTCAGCATGGCGGCGAGGCCGCGCTCTGGCGCGGCGTCGACAATCGCGCTCCGCGCCGCGCCGCCGGCATCCCACAGCGCCGTCATCGCCTCCAGTTCGCCGACCAGCAGGTCGGTCGCCGTGGTCAGATACTGGATGCGCCGGTCGCAGTTGCCGTGGGTGCAATTCGCGGTGTCGAAATCGCTCGCCGGGCGGTTGCCGGCACCGGGCCCTGTGCCGTTCAGGTCCTGGCCCCACAGCAGGAACTCGATGGCGTGATAGCCGATGGTCACGTTGGCCTCGACCTCGTCCACCTCGTGCAGGCTCTGGATCAGGGCGGCATCGATCACCGTCGCGTCGATCTCGCGGCCGGCGATGGTCAGGGTGGGATTGGCGATCACGTCGGCGGTGTAGAAGTCGTTGGCGTCGGACTCCGCCCCGTAGCTGTCGGGGTCGACATAGTCGATCACGCCCTCGTCCAGCGGCCAGGCGTTGACCCGGCCTTCCCAGTCGTCGACCAGGGGGTTGCCGAACCGGAAGGCCTCCGACTGCTGGTAGGGCACCCGTGCCGCGCGCCAGGCTTCGCGGGCCGCCGCCAGCGTGGCTTCGCTCGGCGTGGCGATCAGCACGTCGATCGCGGCGTCGAGCGCGCGTGCGCGGACCAGCGAGTCCTCGTAGGTCGCATGCGCGATGTCGGCATAGCCGGACAGTACGGCCGTCTCGTTGCTTGCCGCGGCTGCGGGCGCCGCACTCATGCACGCCAGCAGGATGGCCGTTGCGCTTCGGCCCGTCGTCCTCGTCATGACCATAATCCCCCGTGCCGGTCGATGGCTGCGGACCGGCGCCAGCCGCCGGCCATCGATCATGGCATTAATGAGAATGCGAATGGATTGCAATGGCGTTGCGAGGCATTTGCAACGATGTCGCACGCCGGCCGGCCTCGCCGCGTCGCCGGCCGTTGCCGGCGCGAGCTTACGGCCGACCCGACGATAGGGGATTGGCGGGGGAAGCGCGCGACTGCGCCTTGCGCGAAGGCTCAGGCCGAGGCGCGCAGGCGCGGCGCCGGTTCCGGGGTGGCGCCGGCCTCGCGCGCAAGCCAGCTCTTGACGCCCTCGATCAGGCCGACCGGCGAGATCGGCTTCGGCATGTAGTCGTCCATGCCCGCATCGATGCACATGTCGCGGTCGCCCTTCAGCGCGTGCGCGGTCAAGCCCACGATCATCGTGCGCGGCAGGCCGTTCTCGGTCTCGAAGCTGCGGATCGCGCGCGTCGCCTCCAGGCCGTTCATCTCCGGCATCGAAACGTCCATCAGCACCAGGCGCGGGCGGTACTCCTTGAAGAAGTCCACCGCTTCGCGTCCGTTGACGGCCTTGGCCATGACGAGCTTCAGGCCCGAGAGGATCTGCTCGACGACGATGCGGTTGATCTCGTTGTCCTCGGCGATCAGCACGTCGATGCCGGCCGGGACCGCTTTGTCCGGAACGACGGCGTCGACCGCCGGCATTGCGACGGCGGGCTCCGGCTCTGCCGGTGTCCCGGCCGCGTCGGCGGCCGGCTGCGCCTCCGGCTTCGCGCCGGCGGCGGCATGCAGCACCGACGTCACCATGTCCAGCAGGCGCGAGGATGTCGCCGGCTTGACCAGGTGGCCCTGGATGCCGAGCTCGCGGAAGAACCCGCCGTCCGTGGGCTGGTCGACCGAGGTCAGCATGATGATTGGCAGGTCGGCCAGCGACGGCGTCCGCCGGATGGTGCCGGCCACCGCCGCGCCGTCCATGCCCGGCATGTGGTAGTCGAGGATGATCAGGTCGAACGGCCGGTTGCCGACCGCCGCCTGGGTCAACCGCGCGATGCCCTCCATGCCGGTGGCCGCGCTCTGCTCGTCGAAATGCCAGCTGCTCAGCTGTTCCTGAAGGATCGCGCGGTTCACGGCGTTGTCGTCGATAACCAGGATGCGTTTGCCGGTCAGGTCGACGGGCACGTGCTGCTGGCGCTCGACCGCGCCTTCGACCCGCAGCGGCAGCGTGAAGGCGAAGGTGGAGCCTTCGCCCAGCGCCGAGGTCGCGGTGATGCGACCGCCCATCATCTCGACCAGCATCTTGCAGATCGACAGGCCCAGCCCGGTGCCCTCGTGGCGCCGGGTGGTGGAGCCGTCGACCTGGCTGAACTTTTCGAAGACGTAGTCGATCTTGTCGGCCGGGATGCCGATGCCGGTGTCGGTGATGCGGAAGGTCAGGTCGACCACCGGGTCGCTGCCGTCCTGCCGCACCTTGCCGCCGACGTCGACCAGCACATGGCCGCGGTCGGTGAACTTGATCGCGTTGCCGATCAGGTTGGTCAGGATCTGGCGCACGCGGCCGGCGTCGCCCACCACCGTTTCCGGCAGGTCGGGCTGCACCCGGATGATCATCTCCAGCCGCTTGTCCTGGGCACTGCCGGACAGCAGCGTGACCACGTCGCCGACCGCCTCGGTCGGCTTGAACGGCGCGGGGTCGAGCTCGAGCTGGCCGGAATCGATCTTGGAGAAATCGAGGATGTCGTTAATCACGTTGACCAGCGCCTGGCCGGACTTGATGATCACCGAGGTATACATCTCCTGCTTCTTGTCGAGCTGCGTCCGGCTCAACAGCTCGGCCATGCCGATCACGCCGTTCATCGGCGTGCGGATCTCGTGGCTCATATTCGCCAGGAACTCGGACTTGGCCTTCTCCGCGGTCAAGGCGCGCCGCCGCTCGACTTCCAGCACCCGGTTCTGCCGGCCGAGGCGCCGCGTCATCAGGATCAGCAGCACGCCGGGGACGCAGATGGCGAGCGCGGTCAGGCCGGTCACGCGGAAGGCGAAGGTGGCGAACTCCTGCCGGAACGCGGCGGCTTCTTCCGCGAGATCGACATAAACCTCGACCACGGCGACGATGCGACCCTGGCGCACCACGGGCACATAGGTCTCGGCAAACACCTGCGGCCTGCCCGGCGTGTCCGCACCGTCCTTCAGGGCGGTGACCGCCATGCCATCGCGTGCCACCTGCAGCGCCTGATCGGTGTAGCCGTTCTCGGCGGGACGGATATCGACGCGGGTGCCGAGGTCGTCCGACGACAGCCGCAGCCGTCCGGCGGTGTCGAACAGCTTGAACCGGAACACGTTGCCGAGCCGGCGCAGGCGGTCGAGATAGTCGCGTTCCTCCGCCGTCGGCATCGCCCCGCCGGCGATCTCTTCGATCCGCGGCAGTTCGTGGGCGATGCTCTGTGCCCAGGCCTGGGAAGTGCGTTCGGCCTGGCCGGTGACCACCTTGTCGGCCGTCGCTTCGAGGAGCAGGTAGCCGACCACTGCCAGGACCGCGATGGCGCCGACGAAGATGCCGTAGACTAGCGTGGTGAATCGAATCCGGTTTGGCACGGAAATGACACGCCTCTCGCGTTGAATGAAGCGAGAGTGGGGGATAGCGGTAAACAACGGCCTAACTCGGCCGTGGCCGTCCGGGCGGCCCGCGCAGGTCAGGGGCGATAGGACAGCAGGATGTCGATCATCAGCTCGTCGCGCTTCGCCGCCGCGATGTCGAGCGGCCGGTTGCCGTCGGGGTCGGCGATGCGCGGGTCGGCACCGGCGGCCAGCAGCGCCTCGGCCAGATCGGCATTGCCGCGCTCGACGGCAATCGCAAGGCCGGTTCTGCCGCTGCCGTCGCGCAGGTCGGGGTCGGCGCCGGCCGCCACCAGCTTGCCGATCAGCACGGGGCGTTCGTGCGCCACCGCCCACAGCAGCGGCGGCGGGTCGCCAGGGGCCAGCGGCGACGACACCGACAGGCCGTGGGCAATGGTCAAGGCGGCGGCCAGGTCGTCGCCGGCCTGGATGGCAAGCCGGAACGCCTCGGCGACGGGAACGGCGGACGGCGCGGCCGCAGCGCTGCGAGCCAGGGCGACGGCCTGGCCGCAGCGCTGCAGCGAAAGCGGTCGCTGCGGCGCGATAGCGATGTCGCCGAGCCGCGCCGAAACGAGCGCCGCGCCTGCGGCGTCGACCGCATAGACGACCTCGTCGCCGTCGCCGTAGTTCACGCCGATCAGGCCTTGCGGCAGCGCGCTGTAGCCGGTGACCGCGCGGCTCTGCGCCGATCCGTCGGCGGCGCTGCGGATCTCACGGTCGGCGAGGAACGACAACGCCGGCCGGTCGCAGCCCGCTTCCGCCGTTGCCCATGCGCCGAGCAGGGCGTCAGCCGCATTCGCCGGCGCCGGTTCTGCCGGCTCCGGTTCGGCGTCGACTGCATCTGCGGCGATCGCGCTGCGTGTCGTGCCGGCCGGCAGGGTCGTGCCGACCCAGTGCGCGGCGCTGGCCAGGGCCACCAGCGCGACCATGCCGAGCGCGCCGACCAGCCGGCAGAGGCTGCGAGCGGTGCTGGAGGTCGGCCGATGGCCGTCCGGGCCGTCCGATGGCCGCCGGTCGGCACGCCAAGGCGCGGCCGGTCCGGTCCTGTGGGTCAGGCGCACAAGCTGGTCGGGGATGTCGTGGCGCAGCGCACGCAGCGCCGCCTCCGCCTCCTGCCGGCCGGCAAAGACGGCGAGCATCGACCAGCCTTCGGCTGTCCACCGGTCAATGCGATAGTGCGCCGAAAGCGGACCCGATTCGGCTGCGTCTGCCGCGCGATGCGGCGCATCGGCTGGGGCGTACAAGTCCACCACGGGTCGACACGCCTGGCGCGCGCAAGCGGGGGGCGACTCGAACACGCGCATAGCCAAGGGCCATCTAGGCGATTTTCGAATCGCCATGCAATGCTGCTAAGAACAGCCGAATCGCGCCGCAGTGGCCGCGGCCGTGAACGAAGGACGAGTGACGTGGATCGCATGCAGCGGCAGGACCGGATCGTCGAGCGGGTGCATCAGGAAGGCTATACGTCGGTCGAGGACTTGGCGTCGGTCTTCGGGGTCACGCCGCAGACCATCCGCCGCGACATCGGCATTCTGCAGGACGAAGGCAGGCTGCGGCGCTACCACGGTGGGGCAGCCACGGTCTCGACCGTGGAGAACATGGCCTACACCACCCGTCAGGTGCTGTGCCAGGACGAAAAGCGCGCCATCGCCCGCCACGTGGCGAGCCTGGTGCCGGACAGCGCCTCGCTGATCCTGAACATCGGCACCACCACCGAGGAGGTGGCGCGCGCGCTGGTCGCATCGCGGGCCGGCCTGCGCATCATCACCAACAACCTGAACGTGGCTGCGATCCTTCAGGGCAAGCGCGATTTCGAGGTCTATGCCGCCGGCGGCCTGGTCCGGCACCGCGACGGCGGCATCGTCGGCGAAAGCGCGCTCGAGTTCATGCGCCAGTTCAAGGTCGACATCGCGATCATCGGCATCAGCGGCATCGACGCGGACGATGGCGCGCTGCTCGACTACGACTTCCGCGAGGTTCAGGTCTCGCGCCAGATCATGGCCAGCGCCCGTCAGACCTGGCTGGTCGCCGACCACACCAAATTCGGCCGCAACGCGACCGTGCGGCTTTGTTCGCTGGCCGACATCCATGCGCTGGTCACCGACCGCAAGCCGCCGGACAATCTCGCCGCGCTGATGGCCGCGGCCGGCCGGCTGATTCACGTCGCGCCCGTGGCGGACCGCGCGGCCGAGCGCGGGCTCGCACGCGCCGAGCGGCGCTGAGCCGCCCGAAATCCGGGACAAACCGACCCATCGGGCTTGCGGTGGCTTCGCCGCCGGGCGTATCTTCGTTTTCGAAAGCGGGCGCGCCAGATCGCGCCAAAACGAAAACCATGGCGGAACCGGGTGTCGGAAGCTGACCAGGCAGAAGTGGCGGCGGGTGCCGGCGCGGAGACGGTCGACCTGCTCGTCGTCGGCGGCGGCATCAACGGGGTCGGCATCGCGCGGGATGCCGCCGGCCAGGGCCTCAGCGTGCTGCTGGTCGAAAAGGGGGACCTGGCGGGGGCCACGTCGTCGGCCAGCACCAAGCTGATCCACGGCGGCCTGCGCTATCTCGAATATTACGAGTTCCGGCTGGTGCGCGAGGCGCTGATCGAGCGCGAAGTGCTGCTGCGTGCCGCGCCGCACATCATCTGGCCGATGCGTTTCGTCTTGCCGCACGACCGGTCGATGCGGCCGGCGTGGCTGGTGCGGATCGGCCTGTTCCTGTCAGCCACCTGGGCGGGCGCAAGCTGTTGCCCGGTTCGAAGCCTGGACCTGCGCCGTCACCCCGCCGGCCATGCGTTGAAGTCTTCGTTCCGGCGCGCATTCGAATATTCGGACTGCTGGGTGCAGGATTCGCGGCTGGTCGCCCTCAACGCGCGCGACGCGGCCAACCGCGGCGCGACGATCAGGACGCGCACCACGCTGGAATCCGCCCGCCGCGACGATGGCGTCTGGCTCTGTCGCCTCCACCGGCCGGCGGTGGCCCCGTTGCGGTATGCGCGCGCTGGTGAATGCCGCCGGCCCGTGGGTCGCCGGTGCGAATCAGCGCGCCGGCCTGAACACCCGCTCCAGCGTGCGCCTGATAAGGGCAGCCACATCGTCGTGCCCCGCCTCAGGGGTCGCACGCCTATATCCTGCAGAATGCCGACCGGCGCATCGTGTTCGCGATTCCCTATGAGGACGATTTCTCGCTGATCGGCACCACCGATGTGGCCTATGAGGGCGATCCGGCGAACGTGGCCATCGACCCGGCGGAAGTCGACTATCTGTGCGCCGTGGTGAACCATCACTTCCAGCGGCAGATCCGGCCCGACGACGTGGTCTGGACCTATTCGGGCGTGCGCCCGCTCTACGACGACGGCGCCGACAACCCGTCGGCAGTCACCCGCGACTATGTGCTCGAGCTCGACGGCGGCGACGATCGCGCACCGCTGCTTTCGGTGTTCGGCGGCAAGATCACGACCTACCGGCGGCTGGCCGAGCATGCGCTGCAGAAGTCTGCCGGCGATGGGGCGCACCGCACAGCCCTGGACGGCGAACGCGCCGCTGCCGGGCGGCGACTTCGCGGCAACCGAGTTCGAGGCGCACCTCGCCCTGATCTGCGGCGACTACCCGTGGCTGCCGAAGGCGCTGGCGCGGCGGCTGTTCCGCGCCTACGGCACGCGGCTGAACTTGCTGCTAGTCGGCAAGACCTCGCTGCGCGATTTGGGGCGTGACTTCGGCGGCGGGCTCTACGAAGTCGAGGTGCGCCACCTGGTCGAGCAGGAATGGGCGCAGACGGCCGACGACATCCTGTGGCGCCGCTCGAAGCTGGGCTTGCACGTCGATGCCGAAGACCAGGGCGGCGCTGGACGAGACCTATCTGGGCCGCGGCACCGGCACCACCATTGACGACCGCAGGACTACGTGCCGACGCCGAGGGCCGTAGCTCAGGGGACGCTGGGACCGGACTTCGGCCAGCGCGCGGAAGCACCGAACGCGACAAAGGCCCGACGGCTCGCCGCGGCTGCCGTGGACGTCGAGTTCTCGTCCGCGATCGCGGTCGCTAGCCCATCGCGAGAACACCATGGTCGAGCCACAGCGCCATGTAGATCATCGTCGCGCAGGTTGGCGGTGAGATAGAGATCGACCGTCGTGGCCGGGGGTCGTGCGAGCAGAGCTCGGGCAGCACGCCATCAGCACGCTGACGAACCACCAGTGACCCGCTTGGTGGCGTACCGTCCGGCTGGTCGGTCAGCGTCATCGCACCACCGTGCGCCCGCACCGAAAGCGTCCGGCTGCAACACGACGCTTTCCATCGCCCAGACGAACAGCCCGAGGCGTTCGTGCGCGGCGAGCGTCGCGGCGGTCCAGCGCTGGCCCCACAGCAGCCGAGCGCCGAGGTCGATCGCGAAGGCGACGAACTCCGCACCGGAGCCGGGGACGCGTCAGGTGCGCACATCGGGCAGGAAGCGCAGCACGCCACGGCGCCGCCGAGCAGCGCGCCGGTTGTTCTTCAGCAACAAGTCGTCGACATCGAACAGGCGGCGGCGTGAGATCCACAGTCCGGCGATGCGTCAACCGGATGCCGCGCTGCAGGCGTGGCTGCGCCGCCAGGGCGCAGGCCGTACAGGTAGCGCAGGAATCAACGGAACGTCCAATTAAGACGAGTCGCAGAACAGCTGCCGCACGCAGCGGGCAGAATTGACCGAGCTCTTCATCGCGGCACCTCCGTGCTGCGGCGTCAAAAGAAGGAGCTCTCGAATCTGCGCACCACGATAGGCACGAAGCGCAGTATCGCGGACCGGCAGCGATCGGTTGCTGTCAGGACCAAGGGTTCAACTGCGAGACGGAGCACAGCCGCCAGCAGGACGAGACGATGGTGCGCGAACAGGCGATCACCAGCCGGCGGCGGCGATGCGCGGCAGCATCGGAAAGACCGGGCCGAGAAGCCGACAACGGGATCAGCTACGGATCCATCCGGCGACGCACTCGGCCCTGCCGCGACGCCAAGCGCTGGCGATCAGGTGTTCCGCCGCCGGGAGCGAGCTGGACCCGCGCGCAATGCGGCCGCGTACGTGGCTCAGCATGTCACCGAGGTACATCGACACTCGCCGGCCTGGTCGACGCTGCCTGCGCACTGTCCGCCCATGGCGACCGCCGATCGCCTTTCGCCAGGTCGATGCCGAGCCCGCCATTCGCGGACGCGCCGCCGACCGGCACTCCACCGCGTCGGCCTGTTCGCCGTCGACCCGCGCAGCGCCGCTCGCCGAGCCTGGCGCGGGCATGCCCGCGCCGAGCGGCGCGGTGGACTGGCGGGCTGGGTGCCGGGCGGACCGTCGCCCGAACTCGGTGCGGTGCTCGCAGGGCAAGCAGCGCCAGGCGCGGCCATGGACGGTTCCTCAAATGGGCTCGCCGACCGCTCGACTGGGGTGATCCCGACCACGTCCGCAGCCTGCTCGGAATCGACTTCGAGCTCGCCTTCGAGCCCGGGGTCAACAATGCCTATTTCGACGATGTCGACGACATCTACGACTGGTTCGTGCGCGGTTTCGGCCCGGTGCGGACACTGGTCGACGGGCTCGACGCCGACGGCCGGGCTGCGCTGAAGGCTGACATCGATGCCTATCACGGCAAATATGCCGGGCCGACCGGCTTGCACATCCGTCGCGACTACCTCGTCGTCATCGGGCGGCGGCGATAGATATTCAAACCCAGACGAACACCGCCACCGCATAGGCCAGCGCGATCGCATTGGCCCCCCACAACGGGGTGCCGAACAGCGCCAGCCAGGCCAGGTGGATGAAGGCGGCGCCCAGCAGCGAGATGAACAGGCGGTCGCCGCGGGTGGTGTCCAGGCCGAGGATGCCGTGCCGCGGCGCGCCGCCCGGGCGCACCAGCTCCCACACCGTCATGCCGATCAGCAGGGCCGCGATCACACCGAAGAACGCCGCCGTCTCCGGCGTCCAGGCCATCCAGCTCAGCAGGTCCATCGCCGGCCTCCCTCACACCCGGCCCAGGGCAAAGCCCTTGGCGATGTAATTGCGCACGAACCAGATTACCACCGCGCCGGGGATGATGGTCAGCGCCCCGGCCGCGGCCAGCAGGCCCAGTTCGTAACCGGCGGTGCTGGCCGTGCGGGTCATGGTGGCGGCGATCGGCTTGGCGTCGACCTGGGTCAGCGTCTTGGCCAGCAGCAGCTCGACCCACGAAAACATGAAGCAGAAGAAGGCGGCGACGCCGATGCCCGACGCGATGGTCGGCATGAAGATCTTCACGAAGAACCGCGGGAACGAATAGCCGTCGACATAGGCGGTCTCGTCCAGCTCGCGCGGCACGCCCGACATGAAGCCTTCCAGGATCCACACCGCCAGCGGGATGTTGAACAGGCAGTGGGCCAGCGCGACGGCGAACGGCGTGTCGAACAGGCCGACCGCGTCGTAGAGCTGCAGGAACGGCAGCGCGAACACGGCCGCCGGCGCCATCCGGTTGGTCAGCAGCCAGAAGAAAAGGTGCTTGTCGCCGAGAAAGCGGTAGCGCGAGAAGGCATAGGCCGCCGGCAGCGCCACGGTCACCGAGATCACGGTGTTGAGCAGCACGTATTTCAGCGAGTTGATATAGCCGTTGTACCAGGTCGGGTCGGTGAAGATCGTCTCGTAGTTCTCCAGCGTGAACTGCGCCGGCCAGGGCGAGAACCCGCCGAGGATCTCGTTGGTGGTCTGGAACGACATGTTCAGCAGCCAGTAGATCGGCAGCATCAGGAACAGGATGTACAGCCCGGGGGCGATCCAGCGCCCGGACGCGAAACCCGATCTGGACGTTGCGGCGCTCATTGCTGGTTCTCGTTGCGGGTCATCACCGCGTAGAACACCCAGCTCGCCAGCAGGATGATCAGGAAGTAGACCAGCGACATCGCGCCCGCCTTGCCCAGCGCGAACTCGCCCAGCGCGATCTTGTTCAGGTCGATCGACAGGAAGGTGGTCGAGTTGCCGGGACCGCCGCCGGTCAGCACGAACGGCTCGGTGTAGATCATGAAGCTGTCCATGAACCGCAGCAGCACGGCGATGGTCAGCACGCGCTTCATCTTCGGCAGCTGAATGTAGCGGAATACCGCCCAGCGCCTGGCGCCGTCGATCCGCGCCGCCTGATAGTAGGCGTCCGGGATCGAGACCAGGCCGGCATAGGCCAGCAGCACCACCAGCGAGGTCCAGTGCCAGACGTCCATCAGCACGGTGGTCAGCCAGGCGTCGAACGGTTGCTGGGTGAAGTTGTAGTCGAAGCCGAGACCGTTCATCGCCACGCCGAACAGCCCGATGTCGGGCAGCGCGAAGAAGGTCCACATCGCGCCGACCACGTTCCACGGAATCAGCAGCGGCAGCGCCATCAGTACCAGGCAGACGGAGACCCAGGGGCCCTTGCGCGGCATGGTCAGCGCGATGGCCACGCCGAGCGGCACCTCGATCGCCAGGATGATGGCGGTGAACAGCGCCTGGCGCCACAGCGCCTCCTGGAACCGCTCCGACGCGAGCAGCTCCTCGAACCACTTCAGCCCCGACCACAGGAAGATGTTGTTGCCGTAAGTCTCCTGCACCGAATAGTTGACCACGGTCATCAGCGGGATGACGGCGTTGAAGGCGACCAGCGCCACCACCGGGATGACGAAGAACCACGCCTTCTGGTTTTCGAGCTTGCGCGCCATGGGTCGGTCCTAGTTCACGATCCAGCCGTCGGCATAGACCTGGGTGTGGGCCGGGTCGAAGCGCACATGCGCGGTCTCCGACGGGATCGGGGCGTCTTCCTGCACCAGCAGCTTGATCCGGTGGCCGTCGGCGCGGGCGTCGACGATGCGGAACCGTCCGGCGTCGCTGACCCCGACCACCTGCACCGGCACCCCGTCGTCGGCGAAGCTGACGAACTCCGGCCGCACGCCCAGTTCAACCGCGGCGCCGGCGGCGGGCTGCGTCACCGGCGCGGCGGTGGCGACCGCCCGGCCGGCGAAACGGGCGCTGCCGTTCTCGACCGTGCAGGGCAGCAGGTTCATGCCCGGCGAACCGATGAAATGGCCGACGAAGGTGTGCTGCGGTTTCTCGAACAGGTCGACCGGCGTCCCGATCTGCACCACGGTGCCGTCGTGCATCACCACCACCTTGTCGGCGAAGGTCAGCGCCTCGGTCTGGTCGTGGGTGACATAGATCATCGTGACGCCGATCTGCTGGTGCAGCGCCTTCAGCTGCGAGCGCAGCTTCCACTTCAGGTGCGGGTCGATCACCGTCAGCGGCTCGTCGAACATGATCACGTTGACGTCCGGCCGCACCAGCCCGCGGCCGAGCGAGATCTTCTGCTTGCCGTCGGCGGTCAGGCCCTGGGCCCGGCGCTTCAGCATGGCATCGAGCTCGACCATCGCCGCGATCTCGCGCACCCGGGCATCGACGTCGCGCCCGCGCATGCCGCGGTTGCGCAGCGGGAAGGCCAGGTTGTCGTAGACGGTCATCGTGTCGTAGACGACCGGGAACTGGAACACCTGGGCGATGTTGCGCGCATCCGGCGGCACATGGGTCACGTCGCGCTCGCCGAACAGCACGCGGCCTTCGGTCGGGCTGATCAGGCCGGAGATGATGTTGAGCAGCGTGGTCTTGCCGCAGCCGGACGGGCCGAGCAGCGCATAGGCGCCGCCGTCGTCCCATTCCACGCTCATCCGCTTCAGCGCCCAGTCGGCTTCGGCCGCCGGCGCCGGCACGTAGCTGTGCCTCAGGTTGTCGAGGGTGATCCTGGCCATCGCCCGCCCTCCGCTCAGCCCGCGACCAGCCGGCCGGCCTGGTCGAAATACAGGCACTGGCGGGGGTCGAGATACAGCGTTGCCTGTTCGCCGACGCTGAACGGGTGGATGCCGTGCGACTGCGACACCCAGGGATGGGACTGCAGCCGGAAATGCACGATGCTCTCCGAACCGCTCAGTTCCGCCACCATGACCTCGCCCTGGATGCGGACCGCCTCGGCCGCGCGCGCCGCCGGCGTGACGTGATGCGGGCGGATGCCGACCGTGTAGGGGCCGTCGGGCTGGCCGCGCAAGGCGTCGGTCGCGGCCCACTGCACGCCGTCGCCGAGGGCGACCGCGTCGCCGCGCTTGGTCACCGGCGCGACGTTGATCGGCGGATCGGAGAACACCTGCGCGGTCAGCAGGTCCTGCGGCCGGCGATAGATCGTGCCGGTGACGCCGAACTGGGTCACCCGGCCCTCGTGCAGGGTCGCGGTGTGGCCGCCCAGCAGCAGCGCCTCGGTCGGTTCGGTGGTGGCATAGACGACGGTGCAGCCGCGGTCCTCGAACAGCTTGGGCAGCTCGTCGCGCAGCTCCTCGCGCAGCTTGAAATCGAGGTTGGCCAGCGGTTCGTCCAGCAGCACCAGGCTGGCATCCTTGACCAGCGCGCGTGCCAGTGCGGTGCGCTGCTGCTGGCCGCCGGACAGGTTGGCCGGCTTGCGGTCCAGCATCGGGGTCAGCCGCAACAGCTCCGCTGTGCGGTGTACCCGTTCGCGCATCCTGGCCTGGTCCATGCGGGCGACGCGCAGCGGCGAGGCGATGTTCTCGAACACCGTCATGTTCGGGTAGTTGATGAACTGCTGGTGCACCATCGACACGTTGCGCTTCGGCGCCGAGACCGTGGTGACGTTGCGGCCGTCGAGCCAGATCTCGCCCGCGGTCGGCCGCTCCAGCCCGGCCATCAGCTGCATCAGCGTGGTCTTGCCGCTGAGCGTGGTGCCGAGCAGGATGTTGAACTCGCCGCCGGCGAGCTTGACCGACGTCGGATGGATGTGGGTCTCCGCGCCGACGCGTTTCTCGACCCCCCGCAGCTCCAAGGTCATGTCGCGGTTCCGTTCGTGCACCGGTCCGAACGGCGGACAGCATGCGTCTTGTGCGAGGGTGTTGTCATGATCGATCGCGGGCCTGTCCGGCCGTGGCCGGTGCGGCGGGCAGAAGGGGAGCCCGCCGGCCCGCGGTACCTGCCAGGCAGGTGCGTTGGGCCGACGGGCGGGGAGGAGCCGTCGGAGCGGCTTTGCGCCGCTATTGCTGCCAGCGGGCGACCAGCTCGTCGTAGTTGACGGTCTCGCCCTGCGGCTTCTCGTTTGCCAGGGCCGCCACCGGCGCGCCTGGCGCGTCGAGCCAGACCTGGGCGTCCTGCTCCTCGTTGAGGCGCGGGCCGCAGCCGCCGTAGAGGTTGGCCTGCTCGTCGGCCGCCTGCATGCCGGCCATCACCTGGTCCATCTCGGCGGCAAGGCGGTCCATCGCCTCCTGCGGCGTGAACGCGCCGGAGTTGACGTCACCGATCTGCTGCCACCACAGCTGCGCCAGCTTCGGATAGTCGGGCACGTTGATGCCGGTCGGCGTCCAGTTCACCCGGTCGGGCGAGCGGTAGAACTCGACCAGGCCGCCCAGCCGCGGGGCGCGCTCGGAGAAGCTCTCGTGCCGAACGGTGCTGTCGCGGACGAAGGTCAGGCCGACATGGCTCTTGCGCACGTCGACGGTCTTCGACACCACGAACTGGGCATAGAGCCAGGCCGCCTGGCGGCGGTCGACCGGGGTCGAGTTGAAAAGGGTCCACGAGCCGGCGTCCTGATAGCCGAGCTTCATGCCCTCTTCCCAATAGGCGCCGTGCGGCGACGGCGCCATCCGCCACAGCGGCATGCCGTCGGCGTCGACCGTGTTGTTGCCCTCTTCCTGGCTGGCGACCATGTTGGCGGTGAACGCCGTGTACCAGAAGATCTGCTGGGCGACGTTGCCCTGGGCCAGCGCCGGCAGCGACTGGTAGAAGTCGTAGCTCGCCGCCCCCGGAGGCGCGTAGTTGCGCAGCCACTCGTCCCACTTGGCGATGGCATAGACCGCCGGCGCGCTGTTGGTGCCGCCACCGCGGGTGATCGAGGCGCCGACGGGGTTGCAGGAGCCTTCCTCCATGCGGATGCCCCATTCGTCGACCGGGCGGCCGTTGGGCAGGCCGTGGTCGGACATGCCGGCCATCGACAGCCAGGCGTCGGTCATGCGCCAGCCCAGGTCGGGCGCGCGCTTGCCGTAGTCCATGTGGCCGTAGACGCGGACGCCGTCGATCTCCTGCACGTGGTTGGTGAAGAAGTCGGCGATGTCCTCATAGGCCGACCAGTTCACCGGCACGCCGAGGTCGTAACCGTAGATTTCCTTGAACTGGGCCTGCAGGTCCTCGCGGTCGAACCAGTCCTTGCGGAACCAGTACAGGTTGGCGAACTGCTGGTCGGGCAGCTGGTAGACCTTGCCGTCGGGACCGGTGGTGAACGAGATCCCCATGAAATCGGCGATGTCGAGGTTCGGGTTGGTCACCGCCGCGCCTTCGCCGGCCATCCAGTCGGACAGGTTGGTGGCGAGCTGCAGGCGCGAATGGGTGCCGATCAGGTCGGAATCGTTGACGTAGGCGTCATAGAGGTTGCGGCCGGTCTGCATCTGGGTCTGCACGGCCTGCACCACCTCGCCCTCGCCGAGCAGCTGGTGGTTCACCCGGATGCCGGTGATCTCGAAGAAGGCCTGCGTCAGCACCTCGGATTCATAGGTATGCGTCGGGATCGTCTCCGACAGCACGTTGATTTCCATGCCGGCATAGGGTGCGGCGGCATCGATGAACCACTGCATCTCCGCCAGCTGCTCCTCGCGGCTCAGCGTCGATGGCTGGAACTCCTGGTCGACCCAGCGCTCGGCCGCCGCCATGTCGGCGCGGCCGGTCTGGGCGAAAGAGACCATCGCGACCGCGGCTGCGGTAGCGAGCAGTTTCGTTTTCAAATGTTCCTCCCACGTTACTTTTTTGTCGGACACGGGGCGTATCTGGGCATCTCGCGACGCCGCAGCGGATCGTATCAGCCCCGCCGGGTTTCGCAAGTGCGCAATTTCCTGTTCGCAATTTTTCGGAAACGAAAATCCGGCGCCTGCCGCCAGGCGGCCGTGCGGCGTGCGCCGACGCCGCCGGTGTCCTGTCGGCCACGGTTCGCGGCGGGTTATCCGGCTGCGACAATTGCGGGCTTGCCGTCGGCCGCGATGCGCAGCAATTATTTCTGTGCGAATGAGTGTCACTGTCAGGGTCGACCATGATCGTCTGCCTGTGCAACGGAGTGAACTGCCGCGCCGTCAACGCGCAGATCGACGGCGGCGCCCGCTCGGTGCCGGCGGTATTCCGCGGTCTCGGCTGCCAGCCGCAGTGCGGCACCTGCGGACCCAGCATCCGGCAGATGATCGCAACCCGCCGCGACACGGGCGAATCCGTGCCGCCGCTCGCCGCGGAATAGCGCCCGCCGGTATTGCCACCCCGGCAGCCAGCCGCTAGGAGTGGCGGCAGGCAGCGACCAACAGCGAGGCGGGGCCGGACATGAAGGGCGACAAGAAGGTCATCGAGTTCCTGAACAAGGTGCTCAAGAACGAGCTGACCGCAATCAACCAGTATTTCCTGCACGCCCGCATGCTGAAGAACTGGGGCATGACCCAACTTGGCGCATACGAGTACAAGGAATCCATCGAGGAGATGGAGCACGCCGACAAGCTGATCGAGCGCGTCCTGTTTCTCGAGGGGCTGCCGAACCTGCAGGCGCTGAACAAGCTGCGCATCGGCGAGGACGTGAAGGAAGTGCTCGAGTGCGACCTGGCACTGGAGCACGAGGCGATTCCACTGCTGCGCGAAGCGATCGCCCATTGCGAGACGGTGCGCGATTTCGTCAGCCGCGAGATCCTGGCCGACATCCTCGACAACGAGGAGGAGCATGTCGACTTCCTCGAGACCCAGCTTGCGCTGATCGGCGCCATGGGCATCCAGAACTATGTCCAGAACGCAACCGGCGGAAAGACGCCCGACGGCGACTGAGCGCCCGCCCGGCGCCGCCCGGGCGAGACTGCCGGTCGTGTCGCACCGGCCCTACAGCTACCGCGACGACCCGGCCGTGCCGCGCTTCGACGACGGCGGCCCGGTGTTCGTCTACGACGGCGACTGCGTGCTGTGCTCCGGCTTCGTGCGCTTCGTGCTGGCCCGCGACCGGGATGCACGCTTCCGATTCTGCGCCGGCCAGTCACCGCTGGGTGCAGCGCTGTTCCGCCACTACGGCTATGACGCGGTCGACTTCGAGACCAACCTGCTGGTGGTCGACGGCCGCGCCCATGTGCGGATGGCCGCCTTCGTCGGGGTCATGCGGCGCCTGCCCTGGCCCTGGCGCCTGTTCGCCGTCGCCGGCAGGATCCCGCGGCCGGCGGGCGACTGGCTCTACGACCGCGTCGCCCGCAACCGCTATCGGCTGTTCGGCCGGCGCGCGCGCTGCCTGGTGCCGGCGCCCGACCAGCGCCACCGCTTCATCGACTGAGGCGCTGGCCGGCCGCCGCGGTCAGGTGTCGGGTGTGGCCGGGCCCGCGCTCAGATCGACGATGGCGTCGGTCGCCTGCGGCTGCACCTTCTGCAGCGCGTTGCGCTTCTCGTCGGTCCAGGCGGCCACCAGCACCAGACGCGCCGGATCGCCAGCCATCGCGGCGTCGTTCACCGGCTCCAGCACGAACAATCCGTCTGTAAACACATAGAATGTGTGTTCGCCAAAGGCCTTCACCAGAGAATCCATTGCAGGATTGTGATCCTCCAGCGGGTCCGCTCCAAGTGCCGTTTTGACAGAAACGACCTGCTGCGAAGACAATTTCATCGCATCAGCTCCCAATCGGTTCGCGGAAGAGGTTCGGCACACAGCGAAATCGCTCGCAGGATTCGCTGGCACGTGCGAGCAGTCCTCGCAGAACGATGCCGGGATTACAACCCCTGCAGGCCATTTTTTCCATATTTCTTGGCCGATCGGCGGCTATGCGCCGACCGGCCGTCGCATCAGCATGCTGGGCAGCGCCGGGCCCGGTCCCATTCGCACGTCGAGGGGACCGACGGTCCGGAAGCCCATCGCCCGATAGAAGCCTTCGGCATTCAGACTGGCGTAGCATTCGAGCAGGACGACGCCGTCGGCGCGGGCTTCGGCAAGGCAGCGCTGCATCAGGGCGCGGCCGATGCCGCGGCCGGCCCTGTCGGCCCGCACCGCGAAGTGCCGGATGTGACCGAGCCCCGGCTCGGCCGCACCGCCGCCCGGCCGTTCCCGGCTCCAGCCGCCGCACCCGGCGACCGCACCGGCGACCTCGGCTAGATAGTAGCGTCCCGAGCCAAGCAGGCGCGGGTTCGCGTCGACCATCCGCGGCAGCAGCGCGGCCAGCACGGCGGGCGGATAGGCGCCGGCCATCAGTGCCGGATAGGAGGCCTCCAGCACCGCCCGCACGGCATCGGCGTCGTCCGGCCTCGCGGTGCGGATTGCAACCGCCGTGTTCGACTCTGATCGGGTCGTCCCTGGTCGGATCGTCATCGGCGGCGGGCGCGCCGGTGGTGGCCGCTCATGCCGGGGCCAGGCCGCCGGCGCCACGGGGGCGGGCCGGCTTGTCCGCGCCGGCCTCGCCGTGCCGTGCCGCTGCGGCAGCATCGCGCACCACCTGCTCCAGCACCGCGAGATAGTCGAGATAGCGCACCCGTCCGGTCTCCGTCACCCGGATGCGGGTCTGCGGCCGCTTGGCAGCAAAGCTCTTCTCGATCGCCACCAGGCCGGCCTCCTCCAGCACCGCAAGGTGGCGGCTGAGATTGCCGTCGGTCAGGTCGCACAGCCGCTTCAGGTCGCCGAACAGCAGGCCGTCCGGCTGGCCGACCAGCGAGGTCAGCACGCCGAGACGCGCCTTCTCGTGGATCACCCGGTCCAGCCCCTCATAGGCGAACCGCCCGGTCGGCCCGGCGGTCACGGCCGCCGCCCGTCGCCGTGTCGCGGCTCGGAACGGTGAATCAGGGCGGCCGCCATGAACTGGCCGACCCCGAACGGCACCGCCATCGCCCAGGGCGAGAATGCGTGCGCGCCCTGGGCCAGCGCCAGGCAGGCCAGGCCGCAGGCCATGTACCACACGCCGACCCACAGGAACGGCCGCGGCAGCGACCGGCGCGAGGCGAACACGCCGAGGCTGAGCAGCAGCTGCCACAGCCCGGGCAGCAGCCACAGCGCGCCCGGTGCGGCGCGCAGCAGCACCAGCGTCACCGCGGCGCCGGCGACCAGAGCCGGTACCATCTGTGCCGCCGCCTCGCGGATCATCGCGTCGGCCAGTCCGACATGGACGCGGCGCGCGCGGCTGACCACCTCGTAGCCCATGACCGCGACCGCGATCAGCCCGGCGGCGCCCCACAGCACGACGAAGCCGACGGCGCCGCGGACCGCGGCGCGGCCATAGCCGCCTGCGGCTGCCGCGTCCGGCAGCGGGTCGGAAAGCCAGAACGCCTGCACCAGCGCGGTCGCCACCGCGAGCAGGCCGGTGACGCCGAAGGCCACCGGGCCATAGCCGCGGAACTCGGTTCCGCGCGCCATCTGGCGCCGCATCGCGGCGATGTCGGTGAGGGCCTGGTCCAGGTCGCGCATGGCGTATCCGGTTCGCTGGTCTGCTGATTGCTTTGCGGCGCAAAGTAGCGCGAGGCTGCGGCCCAGCGCAAGCGCCGCCGGATCCGGGCTGTTGCCGCCCAATGCACGACAAACGATTGTCGTTCATGCCATTCTCAAGCGCCAAGCGTGTTGACGCCCGGCGATCCACACGCGATTGTGTGTTATCCGCGCGCACGGGCAGGCGGCCTTACGGCTGGGCTCGAACGGCAGGGGGGCGCTGATCGGGGATGGCGGACGCGGCACGCAACGTGGCGCTGGTGACCGGTTCGGCGCGCGGCATCGGCCTGGCTACCGCCCAGGCCTTCCTGGCCGAGGGCTGGCGGGTCGCCCTGCTGGACATCGACGCCGACGCGCTGGGCGCCACCGCCGCCCGGCTGCCGCACGACGACACCCTGGCGCTGATCGCCGACGTGGCCGAGGACATGCAGGTGCAGGCGGCCGTCGGCGCGATCGGGGAACGCTGGGGCCGGCTCGACGCGGTGGTCAACAATGCCGGCGTGGCGGTGTTCAAGCCGATGCTGCAGACCACGCCGACGGAATGGCAGCGGGTGCTGGCGGTCAACCTGACCGGCCCGTTCCTGTGCGTGCAGGCGGCAATACCGCTGATGCGGCGGAACGGCGGCGGCGCCGTCGTCAACATCGGCTCGGTCTCCGGCCTGCGCGCCAGCACGCTGCGCGTGGCCTACGGCACGTCCAAGGCCGCGCTGGCCCACCTGACACGCCAGCAGGCGGTGGAACTGTCCGCCCACGGCATCCGCGTCAACCTGGTCGCGCCCGGCCCTGTCGACACCGCCATGGCCCGCCAGGTCCACACGGCGGACATCCGTGCCGCCTATCACGACGCGATCCCGCTCAACCGGTACGGTTTGGAGGACGAGATCGCCGAGGCGGTGCTGTTTCTGTGCAGCGAGCGCGCCAGCTACATCACCGGCCAGACGCTGGCGGTCGACGGCGGCTTCGAGGCGACCGGCATCGGGCTGGCGGCGCTGCGCGACGACGAATAGGGCGGCCGCCCGCTCCGGCGCGCTGTAGCGGGCGATTCGTTGACAAACCGCCTGCGCGTGCCTATACCCCGTCACCCGCACAGGCGTGCGACATCCGGCCCCGAGGGGCTCCGTCGGTCCGCGAGTTTCGCGCACCGGCGCGTTTGCGTTTGGAGCGGTGCGCGGCCCTGGCCGCGCGGTATTGTGACGGAACCGGCCGGCGCTGTCCGGCCCGAGCGACGGGACGACGCATGTTCGAAAGCCTCGGCGGCAAGCTCGGCGACATCTTCGACAAGCTGCGCAAGCGCGGCGCGCTGTCGGAGTCCGACGTCGGCCTCGCCATGCGCGAGGTGCGCATCGCCCTGCTCGAGGCCGATGTCGCGCTGCCGGTCGTCAAGCAGTTCATCGACAAGGTGCGCGAACGCGCGGTCGGCCAGGAGGTGATCAAGTCGGTCACCCCGGGCCAGCAGGTCATCAAGATCGTCCACGACAACCTGATCGAGATGCTGGGGTCGGAGGCGTCGGGCCTCAACCTGATGGCGGTGCCGCCGGTGCCGGTGCTGATCGTCGGCCTGCAGGGCTCCGGCAAGACCACCAGCACCGCCAAGATCGGCCGCATGCTGCAGAAGGACCAGAAGAAGAAGGTCCTGATGGCCTCGCTGGACGTGCAGCGGCCGGCGGCGCAGGAGCAGCTGCGCGTGCTGGGCGAGCAAGCCGAGGTGGCGACCCTGCCGATCGTGCCGGGCCAGATGCCGGTCGACATCGCGCGGCGCGCGATGACCGCAGGCCGGCTCAACGGCTATGACGTGGTGCTGCTGGACACCGCCGGCCGGCTGTCGATCGACGAGGCGCTGATGGCCGAGGTGGCTGCGGTGCGCGACGCGGTGCAGCCGGTGGAGACCCTGCTGGTCGCCGACGCGATGACCGGCCAGGACGCGGTGGCGACCGCGACCAACTTCAAGAGCCGCATCGGGCTGACCGGCATCGTGCTGACCCGTGTCGACGGCGACGCCCGCGGCGGCGCGGCGCTGTCGATGCGCGCGGTCACCGGCTGTCCGATCAAGCTGATTGGCGTCGGCGAGAAGATCGACGCGCTGGAGCCGTTCCACCCGGAGCGGATCGCCGGCCGCATCCTCGGCATGGGCGACGTGGTCAGCCTGGTCGAGAAGGCGAAGGAGGTCATCGACGAGGCCGAGGCCGAGAAGATGGCGGCCAAGATCCAGAAGGGCCAGTTCGACCTCAACGACCTGCTCAACCAGTTGCGCCAGCTGAAGAAGATGGGCGGCATCGGCGGCCTGATGGGCCTGCTGCCGGGTGTCGCCAAGATCAAGAAGCAGATGGCCGGCGCCAATGTCGACGAGCGGGCGCTGGCCAAGCAGGAGGCGATCATCCTGTCGATGACGGTCGAGGAGCGGACCAAGCCGAAGGTGATCCACGCTTCGCGCAAGCGGCGCATCGCCGCCGGCTCCGGCACCACCGTGCAGGACGTCAACAAGCTGCTGAAGCAGCATGACGAGATGGCCAAGGTGATGAAACGGGTCGGCAAGCTCGGCATGAAGGGCCTGATGCGCGGCGGCCTCGGCAACATGCTCGGCGGCATGGGCGGGCCCGGCGGTCCGGGCGGGCTCGGCGGGCCGGGCGGCGGCCTGCCCCCCGGCTTCGGTCCCGGCGGCCTGCCGCGACGCTGATGAAATTGCACAGACAGACGACAACTCGCGACATTCGGAAGGGAAGCGAACGAACATGGCACTGAAGATCAGACTGGCCCGCGGCGGCGCCAAGAAGCGCCCCTACTACCGTATCGTGGTGGCCGACAGCCGCAGCCCGCGCGACGGCAAGTTCATCGAGAAGGTCGGGACCTACAACCCGATGCTGGAGCGGGACGATGAGAACCGCCTTCGCCTCGACCACGACCGCATCAAGCACTGGCTGGGCAACGGCGCACTGCCGACCGACCGGGTCGCGCGGTTCCTCGGCGACGCTGGGCTGGCGCCGAAGTACGCCATTCCCAGCCAGACCAAGCAGGGCCAGCCGAAGGCGAAGGCGCAGGAGCGCATGAAGATGGCGGCCGAGGCGGCAAAGGCCGCGGCCGAGTCCGCCGCTACGCCGGCCGAGGAGCCCGCGGCCGAGGCCTGACCGGCCGCTGCCGCGCACAGCCGCGACCGGAGCCGCGCCGATGGCCGACACCGACAGCCGAAGCGTCCGCGACGCCGCGCAGGCCTATGTCTGCGTCGGCCAGATCGCGACAGCCCACGGCGTGCGCGGGCTGGTCAAGCTGCGCTCGTTCACGGCCGATCCGGCGGCGATCGCGGACTACGGCCCGTTCTGCGACGAGGCCGGCCAACGGCCGCTCGCGCTCAGGCTGGTCGGCCGGGCCAACGACCACTTTCTCGCCGCCGTCGACGGCGTGGCCGACCGCGACGGCGCGCTGGCGTTGCGCGGCCGCCGGCTGTGCGTGCCGCGTTCGCGGCTGCCGGAACCCGAGGAAGAGGACGAGTTCTATCTGGTCGACCTGGTCGGGCTGGCGGTCGCCAGCGCCGACGGCACGGCCTTCGGCACCATCGTCGGGGTCGAGGACCACGGTGCGGGCGACGTGGTGGAGATCGCGCGGCCCGGCATGCCGTCGGTGACGCTGCCGTTCACGCGGGCCTGTTTCCCGCTCGTCGATGTCGCCGGCGGCCGCGTTGTGATCGCCCCGCCGGCCGGCCTGGACGACGCGCCGGTCGACGCCGCGGCGCGGGGTCGGGCGCATGGCTGAGCGGGCGGGCATGGCGCCCGCGCCGTGGACGGCGCTGGTGTTGACGCTGTTCCCGGGCATGTTCCCGGGTCCGCTGGGTCTTTCGCTGGCCGGCAAGGCGCTGGCGGCGGGGCGCTGGTCCTTGGAAACCATGGACATTCGCGGCTTTGCGGGCGATAAGCACCGCTCGGTCGACGATGTGCCGTTCGGCGGCGGTGCGGGCATGGTGTTGCGGCCCGACGTGGCCGATGCGGCGCTGGATGCGGCGCTGGCGCGCATGCCGGCGGGCTGCCCGGCGCTGTACCTGTCGCCGCGCGGGCGCACCTTCGACCAGGCGATGGCCGACCGACTGGCCGCCGCACCCGGCGTGGTGATGCTGTGCGGCCGGTACGAAGGCCTGGACCAGCGCGTGATCGAGGCGCGCGCGCTGGAGGAAGTCAGCCTCGGCGATTTCGTGCTGTCCGGCGGCGAGCCGGCGGCGCTCGCGATGCTGGATGCCTGCGTCCGCCTGCTGCCGGGCGTGATGGGGGCGGATGCGTCGCACGAGGAGGAGAGCTTTCGCGACGGCCTGCTCGAATACCCGCACTACACCCGGCCGGCGGTGTGGCGGGGGCGGGCGGTGCCGGAGGTGCTGCTGAGCGGCCACCACGCCAACATCGCGGCGTGGCGGCGCGAGCAGGCCGAGCGCGTAACCCAGGCCCGCAGGCCCGACCTGTGGGAAACGAGACGATGCAAGCACGCGTCCGGCGAGACGCGCCAGACGTGAAGGAGTGGTGCCATGAACATGATCGATCAGATCGAGCAGGAAGAGATCGCCTCGCTGACCGCGGGCAAGACCATCCCCGAGTTCAGCCCCGGCGATACGCTGCGGGTCAACGTGAAGGTGATCGAGGGCACGCGCGAGCGTGTGCAGGCGTTCGAGGGCGTGTGTATCGCGCGCCGCAACGCCGGGATCTCTTCGTCGTTCACCGTGCGCAAGATCAGCTACGGCGAGGGCGTGGAGCGCGTGTTCCCGCTGTACAGCCCGCGGCTCGATTCGATTGAGTTGATCCGCAAGGGCAAGGTGCGCCGGGCGAAGCTGTATTACCTGCGCGGCCGCACCGGCAAGGCCGCCCGCATCAGCGAGCGCACCACCGGCCGCGGCAACAACAGCGACTGAGGACGACGGCGCCGCACGGCGCCGGCACCGGGGAAAGGCCGGAGGCGCGTCCGCCGGCCGCTACAGGGTGACCGCGAAGGACCGATGACCAAGCCACGCACGCTGTTCGAGAAGATCTGGGACGGCCACCTGATCGACCGCAATGCCGAAGGCACCTGCCTGATCTACATCGACCGCCATCTGGTCCATGAGGTGACCAGCCCGCAGGCGTTCGAGGGTCTGCGCCAGAACGGCCGCCCGGTGCGCCGCCCCGACGCCACGCTGGCGGTCGCCGACCACAACGTGCCGACCGCCGACCGCGCCAGCGGCATCCGGGAGGAATCGAGCCGGATCCAGGTCGAGACGCTGACCCGGAACTGCGCCGAGTTCGGCGTGCCGTATTTCGGTATGGACGACGTACGCCAGGGCATCGTCCACATCATCGGGCCGGAGCAGGGCTTCACCCAGCCCGGCATGACCATCGTCTGCGGCGACAGCCATACCGCAACCCATGGCGCGTTCGGCGCGCTGGCGTTCGGCATCGGCACCTCCGAGGTCGAGCACGTGCTGGCCACCCAGACCCTGATCCAGCAGCCGGCAAAGACCATGCGCATCACGGTCGACGGCGCCTTGCCGCTGGGCTGCACGGCGAAGGACCTGATCCTCGCCATCATCGCCAAGATCGGCACCGCAGGCGGCACCGGCCATGTGATCGAGTATGCCGGCCAGGCGATCCGCGACCTTTCGATGGAAGGCCGGATGACGGTCTGCAACATGTCGATCGAAGGCGGCGCGCGCGCCGGCCTGATCGCGCCCGACGAGACCACCTTCGACTATCTGAAGGGCCGGCCGATGGCGCCGAAGACGGGCCAGTGGGAGCAGGCGGTCGCCTATTGGAAGACGCTCCCGTCCGACCCGGGTGCCGCCTACGACACCGAGGTCCGCATCGACGTTTCCGACATCGCGCCGCAGGTCACCTGGGGCACCAGCCCGCAGGACGTGGCGCCGATCGACGGCGTGGTACCGGACCCGGCAGCGGCCGCCGACGAGGCCCGCGCCGAGGCGATGCAGCGTGCGCTCGACTACATGGCGCTGACCCCCGGCATGCGCATCGCGGACATCGCCATCGACCGGGTGTTCATCGGATCCTGCACCAACGGCCGGATCGAGGACATCCGCGCGGTGGCGCAGGTGGCCAAGGGGCGCAAGGTCGCCGACGGCGTGCAGGCGATGGTGGTGCCCGGTTCCGGCCTGGTCAAGGAGCAGGCGGAGGCCGAGGGTCTCGATGTCGTGCTGCGCGCGGCCGGCTTCGACTGGCGCGAGCCGGGATGCTCGATGTGTCTGGCGATGAATGCCGACCGGCTGGCGCCGGGCGAGCGTTGCGCCTCGACGTCGAACCGCAACTTCGAGGGCCGGCAGGGCCGGGGCGGGCGCACGCACCTGGTCAGTCCGGCGATGGCGGCCGCGGCGGCGATTGCCGGCCGGCTGGCCGACGTGCGCGCCTTCGCGCAGTAGGTGGGGGGAAGCGATGAGCAAGATGACCGCGACCCGGCTGGCGATCGAGGAGCCGGCGGACGACTTGGGCGCACGGCCCTGGGCGGTGCGCGATGCGCGCGGCTGCCTGCGGCTGGTGGCGCCCTCCGACGGACCGCTCGACTGCGACGGCGACTGGGGGCCGATGGGCGACAACCTGCTGGTGCGCGCGCTGGTCAAGCGCCTGGCCGACGGCTGAGCCCGGCAATGCCGGTGCGGATGGTCCAGCCGATGCCGCTCCGCCGGCCCGGTCCGGCCGATGCCGCAGGGCGCCTCCTCGCCTTGCGCGACGGCACCGGCCGCCTGCGCCGCATAGACCCGGCCGCGAAGCCGCTGCACCTGGACCGGCTGGGCGACGACGACGTCATCCGCGAGCTCGCCCGGTTGATCGCTGCCCGCAAGAAACGCTGAACGGAAGGCCGCCGATGCAACCTTTCACCAGGCTGACCGGGGTCGCTGCGCCCCTGGCGATGGCCAATGTCGACACCGACATGATCATCCCCAAGCAGTTCCTGACCACGATCCAGCGCACCGGCCTGGGCAAGGGGCTGTTCTACGAGCTGCGCACGGACGCCGACGGCAAACCGACCGGCCGTTTCGTGCTCGACAAGCCGCCCTACGACAAGGCGCAGATCCTGGTTGCCGGCGAGAATTTCGGCTGCGGCTCCTCGCGCGAGCATGCGCCTTGGGCACTGCTCGACTTCGGCATCCGCTGCGTGATCGCGCCGAGTTTCGCCGACATCTTCTACAACAACTGCTTCAAGAACGGGGTCCTGCCGATCAAGCTGCCGGCCGATCAGGTCGCCCTGCTGATGGAAGACGCGCGCGATACCGGCAACCCGGAGCTGACCGTCGACCTGGTCGCCCAGACCATCCGGCGTCCGAACGGCCCGCTGATTCCGTTCGAGATGGACCCGTTCCGCAAGCGCTGCCTGCTCGAAGGCCTGGACGACATCGGCCTGACGCTGGAGAAGGGCGCGGCGATCGCGGCGTTCGAATCCCGCGACCGCGGCCAGCACCCGTGGCTGCACGCGGCCGCATCCTGACCGACCTCCGCTCCCCGGCCGTCCCGCCGTTCCACGACCCAATTCGGAAGACAAGATGACCGCAAACAAGAAGCTGCTGGTCCTGCCCGGCGACGGGATCGGCCCGGAGATCGTGCGCGAGACCACCCGGGTGATCGACTGGATGGCGAAGAACCGCTCGGTCTCGTTCGATCTCCAGACCGGCCTGGTCGGCGGTGCCTCGATCGATGCGCACGGCACCCCGCTGACCGACGAAACCATGGCCGACGCCATGGGTGTCGATGCCGTGCTGTTCGGCGCGGTCGGCGGCCCGAAGTGGGAAAAGATCCCGTTCGAGATCCAGCCGGAGCGCGGCCTGCTGCGCCTGCGCAAGGAAATGGGGCTGTTCGCCAACCTTCGCCCGGCGCTGGTCTTCGATGCGCTGGCCGAAGCATCGAGCCTGAAGCCGGAACTGGTTCGCGGGCTGGACATCCTGATCCTGCGCGAGCTGACCGGCGGCGTCTATTTCGGCGAGCCGCGCGGCATCGAGGAACTGCCCGACGGCACCAAGCGCGGCATCAACACCCAGGTCTACACGACGCCGGAGATCGAGCGCATCGCCCGGGTCGGGTTCGAGCTGGCCCGCAAGCGCGACAACCGCGTCACCTCGGTCGAGAAGGCCAATGTGATGGAGAGCGGGCTGCTGTGGCGGCAGACGGTGCAGGCCCTGCACGACGCCGAATATCCGGACGTGGCCCTGAGCCACATGTATGCCGACAACTGCGCGATGCAGCTGGTGCGCCAGCCCAAGCAGTTCGACGTCATCGTGACCGACAACCTGTTCGGCGACATCCTGTCGGACTGCGCGGCGATGCTGACCGGCTCGCTGGGCATGCTGCCGTCGGCCTCGCTCGGCGCGCCGGACGAAAGCGGGCGCCGGCGGGCCCTGTACGAGCCCGTGCACGGCTCCGCGCCGGACATCGCCGGGCAGGGCGCCGCCAACCCGATCGCGATGTTGCTGAGCTATGCGATGGCGCTGCGCTACAGCTTCGACATGGACGAGGACGCCGGCATCCTGGAGCAGGCGATCCGCAACGTGCTCGACACCGGCGTGCGCACCGCCGACATCATGCAGCCCGGCAAGGCACGGGTGTCGACCAAGGTGATGGGCGACACCATCCTGCACGAACTCGACAATCTGGCGCGCTGACGCCAAACCCGTGACGAGGCCCCGTTGTGCCCCGCCCGGCCGTGTGCCTGGCGGCCGGGCGGGGCACGGCCGGCGCCGGCCAAGGTGCTAGAGGCAGGTGCGCCGGCCGAGGCAGTGCAGGCGTCAGTCGCCCGCCGGCTCGCAGGCCGCAAGCATGGGAGCACGCCGGCATTGGGAAACATCCCGCTGCCGCGCCGGGTTCCCCGGTGCGGTCATGAATTCGTCAGTGGCGGCGACGGATTCGGCCGTTGAATGCAATGGTATGCGTGCGGCCAAGCGGTGGGAGTCCTTGTCTAGTCCGGCTCGGGCGCCGCTCCGGTCTTCGGGTCGTCCGGATTTTGTCTTCGCCCGCCTGTCATTGTCGCCAATGTGCGCGGCCGATCATTAAAAAACAAACAACATTGTGAATAGTGTGCTTCGGCGCCTGGCGCCGTCGGTCTGGTTTGCGGGACCGCTCAGTCGGTCGGCGGCGGCGGCGTCGCCGGGCGGGCGCCGGGTCCGGTGCGCGGGCGGGCGCGGCGGCGGCTGTTCGCCGGCTTGGGCACGTTCTCCACGCTGCCGTCGGTGGACAGCAGCACCGCGACGCCGCGCATGCTGGGCACATAGGTGCAGATGATCAGGAAGATCACCGTGATCGGCACGCACAGGAAGGCGCCCGGCACGCCCCACAGCGAGCTCCACAGAATCAGCGAGACCATCACGACCATCGGGCTGAGGTTCAGCGAGCGGCCCATCATCCGCGGCTCGACCACGTTGCCGATGACGATCTGGGTGAACGCCAGCGGGATCAGGGTCAGCAGGAAGGGTTCCCAGTCGCCGAACTGCAGCAGGGTCAGGACCGCCGGGAACATGATGCCGAGCAGCGAGCCGATGGTCGGGATATAGGCCAGCAGGAAGATCAGGAAGCCCCAGAAGGCGGCATAGTCGACACCGACCAGGATCAGCACCGCATAGCTGATCACGCCGGTCAGGGCGCTGGTCACGGTCTTGATCCAGATGTAGGTCTCGATCTCCTTCGAAATCCGCGCCAGCACCGCCCGCACGCTCTGCTCGCGGTCCGGGTTGCGGATGAAGCGGCGCAGCTTGGCGTCGAACACGGTCTGCTCGAACAGCAGGAACAGCACATAGGCCAGCACCAGTCCGGCATCGGCGACGAAGCCGCTGACCGAGCCGGCCAGCGCCGGGATGAACTCGCCCAGGTTCATGCGCGTGACCAGGGAATCGATGGTCGGCACCCGCTCCATGCCGAACCAGCCGGCAAAGCCGGTCAGCAGCCGCTGGATGTTCTGCTCGTAGGTCGGCGCCGATTCGGAGACCAGCGCGACGTTGTTGCTGACCAGGTCGCCGATCAGCACGAAGAACGCGATGATGATCGCGACCGTGATCGCGATGCACAGCGGGAACGGCGGCCGGAACCGGCCGATGCTGATCTTGGCGACGGTGCGGGCGACGCCGTTGATCAGGTACCAGACGATCAGCGCCACCGCGAGCGGGATCAGCAGCGCACGCCCGATCACCAGCAGCGCCACCACCAGCGCGATCACCACCAGCCATGCGGCGACGACGAAGATCGGGCGTTCGGACAGGAAGGCGGGCGGCATCTTGGCTCCGCAGGGTGGCCGGATCGGGCATAATGTCCACGGTCGGCGCGCACCGGCAAGGACGCGGTTGCGCGGCGGCCGCCGATGGCTTACCTCCGCCGGCATGAGCGACGCCGCCACCTTGCTGACGCCGGAAACCAGCGGGCTTCTCGTCATCGACATGCAGGCGCGCCTGCTGCCGGCGCTGCCCGACGCGGCAGCGCTGCTGGATTCGGTCGGGCTGCTGGTCCGCGTCGCCCGCCTGGTCGGCGTGCCGACCGCGGTGACCGAGCATTGTGCCGATCGCATCGGCCGCACGGCCGACACGCTGCTGGCGGAGCTCGGCCACGCCGTATTCGTGGACAAGCACCACTTCGCCGCCACCCGCGCGCCCGGCTTTGCGGCGGTGATGCAGGCCTGGGCGCAGCGGACCACCGTCGTCGCGGGGGCTGAGGCGCATGTCTGCGTCGGCCAGACCGCGCTGGCGCTGCGTGCCGCCGGTCACCGGGTCGCGGTCGCGGTCGATGCGATCGGTGCCCGCCATCCCGAGGACAGGGCGGTAGCGCTCGCGCGCATGCAGGCCGCCGGCGTGACGCCGGTGACGGTGGAGATGCTGGCGACCGAATGGCTGGCCGATGCCGACGACCCCCGGTTCCGCGAGATGCTCGGCTGGATCAAGTACCGCCACGGCCGGCGGCCGATCTAGCAACGGCACCGCAATCCCCGATCGCCATTGCGCAGAGCGATGCAACCGGTGCTATCGTCGCGCGGCACCGTGTGGAGGGGAGCGTCATGACCGAGGAGCAGCGCAACGTCGCCATCGTCAAGGAGCAGTACGACCTGTGGGGCGGCACCAAGGGCGGCAGCATGGAGGATGCGCTGTCGATCCTGGCCGACGACATCCACTGGTGTTCGCTCGGCGACGCCAACCCGGACATTCCCT
This sequence comes from Alphaproteobacteria bacterium, assembly GCA_041396705.1. Classification (NCBI taxonomy): domain Bacteria; kingdom Pseudomonadati; phylum Pseudomonadota; class Alphaproteobacteria; species Alphaproteobacteria bacterium. The sequence continues at coordinate 64,120 of JAWKYB010000016.1, read as the reverse complement.
TCGCGGCCGAGTGCCACAGCAAGGACCAGGTCCGAGCCTATTTCCAGCGGCTGTTCACCGACTGGGAAATGATGCATTTCACCGTCGACGAATTCATTGCCCAGGGCGACCGGGTCGTGGCTCTGGGCCACTGCGCCTTCCGCTCGCGCAAGACCGGCAAGGTCTCCGAAACGCGCAAATGCGATGTCTGGCGGATGAAGGACGGCAAGGCCGTCGCGGTCAGCGAGTTCTTCGATACCGCGACGATCGTGTCCGCCAGCCGCTAGGCCGGCGTCGGGGAAGGGGGCCTATGCCCCGAGGCCACGCGTCACGAAGCGGTTGAGCCGCTCGGCGAACGCGACCGGGTCGGGCACGGTCTCGCCCTCTAGGATGCGGGCCTGGTCGAGCAGCAGGTGCGCCGCCTGGGCGACGTCCTGCGCCTTCGTATCGTCCGACGCCATCGCATTGAGCCGGCCGACGATGGCGTGGTCCGGGTTCAGCTCCAGCACGCGCTTCGACAGGGAATCGAGCTGGCCGTGCTGCTTCAGCAGCCGCTCCAGGTGCATGTTCATCGCGTTCTCGTCCGGCACCAGGCAGACCGGGCTGTCGGTCAACCGGTTCGACCGGCGCACGTCGGCGACCGCGTCGCCGAGCGCGGCCTTGAATGCGGCGATCAGCCGGTCGATTTCCGCCGGCCGGTCCGTCTCCGCCTTCTTCTCCTTTTGCGCGGTCGGCGCGATCGCGTCGAGGTCGGCGCCGGAGCGGGCGGCGGCGGCCAGCGGCTTGTCGCCGTACTTGTCGACCGACTGGGTCCAGAACTCGTCGACCGGGTCGGTCAGCAGCAGCACCTCGATGCCGCGGGCGCGGAATCCCTCCAGCGAAGGGCTGCGCGCCAGCGCCTCCGCGCTCTCGCCGGTGGCGTAATAGATCGCCTTCTGCTCCGGCACCATCCGCGCGACATACTCGTCCAGCGAGACCGGCCCTGCCTTGTCGGCCTCGGTCCGGGTCGTGGCGAAGCGGGTGAGCTTCAGGATCTCGTCGCGCTGGCCGGCGTCCTCGTAGATGCCCTCCTTCAGCACCGGGCCGAAATTCTCCCAGAAGCGGCGATAGGCGGCGGGGTCGGCCTCCGCCTTCCTGGTCAGCTCGGCCAGCACCCGCTTGACCAGGCCGGAGCGGATCTTCGCCAGCACCGGATTGTGCTGCAGCATCTCGCGCGACACGTTCAGCGGCACGTCCGGGCTGTCGACCACGCCGCGCAGGAAGCGCAGCCACGCCGGCGCCAGGCCCTCGCAGTCGTCGGTGATGAACACGCGCTTGACGTAGAGCTTCAGGTGATGCTTGCGCTCGGGCCGGAACAGGTCGAACGGCCGGTTGGCGGGGATGAAGGCCAGCGCGGTCCATTCGATCACGCCCTCGGCCTTGGTGTGCAGGGTCAGCCACGGCTCGTCGAACTGCTGGCCGACATGGCGGTAGAACTCGGTATACTGCTCCTCGGTGATCTCGGCCTTCGGTCGGGTCCACAGCGCCGACGCCCGGTTGACGCTGGTCGGCTCGCCGCCGTCGACGCTGACCGTGACCGGGATGGCGATATGGTCGCCATATTGGCGCACCGTCTCGGTCACCTTGTACTGGTCGAGGAACTCGTCCTCGCCCGCCTTCAGGTGGACGATCACCCGGGTGCCGCGCGCCGGCACCGGCAGCAGCGGCGATTCCACCGCCGGCTCGACCGAGAAGTCGCCCTTGCCGTCCGATGACCAGTGCCAGGCCTGCGCCTCGCCGGCGCGGCGGCTGACCACGTCGACCCGGTCGGCGACCATGAACGCCGAATAGAAGCCGACGCCGAACTGGCCGATCAGCGCGGATTCCTTGGCCTTGTCGGAGCCGAGCCCGGCCAGGAACTCGGCCGTGCCCGACCGCGCGATGGTGCCCAGGTTGGCGACCAGGTCGCCATGGTCCATGCCGATGCCGTTGTCGGCCACCGTCACCGTGCGCGCCTTGCTGTCGACCGCGACCTCGACCCTGTAGTCGCCGTCGGCCGCCAGCTCCGGCCGTGTCAGCGCCTCGAACCGAAGCTTGTCGCAGGCGTCCGACGCGTTGGCGATCAGCTCGCGCAGGAAGATGCGCTTGTCGGAGTAGAGCGAGTGGGCGACGATCTCCAGCAGCCGCGAGACCTCGGCCTGGAATGCGTGGGTTTCCGCCATGGGGGTCGGCTCCTCTTGGTCTTCTGGGCGCGTGAACAGGGTTTCGCCGGGTATATGAGGGGCTGTGAAGCGGGTGGCAAGGGGGCCGTCGGTGCATCGTACGCGTCGCTGCCGCCGCTTTGCCGACCGCCGGGCATGTGCCTGCGACGCAGATGGACATGGCACGCCGCAGCGCGCTATCCATGCCGACGTTGCGCCCGAGTTGGGGCGCGGCCAGTCCCTGCCTCTGCAACCCGTGGCCGGCCGTTCGCGTCGCGTGCGCCTCAACGCCGCCAGCGGGCCGGGCCGCGCACATCGGGAGTTCCGACGATGGGCCGCCTCGGTCCGTTTCTGTGGGTCGCGGCGCTGGCGCTGCCGACCCATGCCGTGCTGGCGCAGGACGAAGCCGTGCTCGACGACCCGGCGGTCGCCGCGTTCGTCGTCAACAACACGATCGGCACGCTCTATCACGAGATCGGCCATGCGTTCGTCGACCTCTACCGGCTGCCGGTGCTCGGCCGCGAGGAGGACGCCGCCGACAGCCTGTCGACCCTGCTGATGCTGGAGGAACAGCCCGACGAGGTGCTGGACCAGATGATGCTCGACGCCTCCGATGTCTACTGGCTCAGCGACGCGGAGTCGCAACAGGGCGGCTATCTGCCGGACTATTCGGACGTCCACGGCCTCGACCTGCAGCGCTACTACGCCATGGTCTGCGTCGTCTACGGCAGCGATCCGGAGCGGTTCCAGGAGCTGGCCGACTATGCCGAGCTCGAGCCCGAACGGCAGGAGTCGTGCTCCTTCGACTACACGCAGGCCTACGATAGCTGGTGGCAGCTGCTGGAGCCGCACCTGCAGGGCAACGAAGAGGCGGCGGGCAGCGTGCAACTGGTATTCGACGAGCCGGCGCCGGAAAACGCCGCGCTGGCCGATCTGGCCCAGGGTTCGGCGGAGCTGGAGCAGACGGTGGCCGACCTAAACGACGTCTTCGCCCTGCCGCAGGACCTGGTGGTCCGCTTCGCCGAATGCGACGAGGAGAATGCCTGGTACGACCCCGCCGACCAGTCGATCACCATGTGCTACCAGATCATGGCGTCGTTCCTGCGGCTGGCCCAGGCCGGGCAGGCGGCGGAGTAGGCAGCGCGCGACGCTGCTGGCACACTTCGCAGGATTGCGATTGCTGGAGCAGGGCCATGGCGCTTTCCGACAAGCAACGCGGCGTCGCCCGCGGCATGGCCGCCGCCGCCGCGGTCACGGCCCTGGTGGTTGCCGGCCTCGCCCTGTGGCAGGCGACGGGTCTGGTCGCTGACGACACGCCCGGCGCCCGCATCGCCTTTGCATTGAGATGGGACATCGCGCCGCTGATCACCCTGATGGCCGCGATCGGCGCGCTCGCCCGGCACCGCTTCTTCACCCCGGCCGACATCGACGGCAGCGGGCTCGGCGCCGGTTCGCAGCGGGCCCATGTGCTGCAGGCGATCCTGCAGAACACGCTGGAGCAGCTGGTGCTCGCCGTCCTTGCCCACCTCGCCTGGGCGGTCGTCGCGCCGGTGGCCTGGATGGCCGTGGTGCCGGCGGCCGCGATCCTGTTCGTTGCGGGCCGGGTGCTGTTCTGGCTCGGCTATGCCCGCGGCGCGCCGGCCCGCGCCTTCGGCTTCGCGCTGACCTTCTATCCGACCGTCGCCGTCATCGTCGCGGCTGCGGTCGTCGCGGTGGCTGGCGGGTAGGCCATGTGCCACCACTATTTTCGCATGGCGCAACGGCGAAGCCGCGCCTCGGACATGGCGCAACCGCATCTGCCCGGCTCGCGGGCCGTTGTCCTTGCATCCGGCCGGCGACCCTGCGATCCATCGCCGCTACCCGCGTGCAAGGAGGAGACACGTCCGCAATGGCCCATCGCCTGCAGAACAGCTATCGCATGAACCGCCTGATCCGCCCCGACCGGGCGGCCCTGATCCTGCCGGTCGACCACGGCGTGGTCTGGGGGCGGGTGCCCGGGCTGGAGAACCCGGTGGCGGTGATGAACCGGTTCATGGACGCGGACATCTCCGGCTTCATGATGACCACCGGCCTGGTGCGCTCGACCGAGGCGGCGCTGGCGCGCCATCCGGCGCTGGCCCGCGTGCTGGCGATCGACGCGTTCTGGCCGACCGGCGCGCCGGAGACCGGCACCGGCATCCTGATCGCCCGGGTCGAGGACGCGGTCCGCCTGGGCGTCGACTGCGTTAAGATGCTGCTGCCGTGGAACGTCGGCGACGCCGAGAAGGTGCGATATTGCGCGCGCATCGCCGCCGTGATCGGCGAGGCGGCGAAATGGGAGATGCCGACCATGGTCGAGCCGGTGCTGCTGGCCGCGCCGCGCACGCCGGCGGTGCTGGCGGCGGAGCTGGAGGTGGCGCGCATCGCCTATGACCTCGGCGCCGACATCATCAAGATCACCTTCCCCGGCGCGGACGGCACCCGCGCGCTGGTCGAGGAGCTGGGCATCCCCATCGTGATCGCCGGCGGCGCGCTGGCCGGCGATGCCGATTCCACCGTCAAGGACGCGGAGGACGCCATCGCCGCCGGCGCACAGGGCCTGGTCGTCGGCCGCAAGGTCTGGCAGCGTCCTCCGGACGAGGCCCTGCGCGTGCTCGCCGCGCTGGCCCGCGCCACCCGCGAGCGCCACCGGCCGATCTGGTAGCGGGCTTGGCTCCGCTCGCCTGCGGCATCGACATCGGCTCCAGCAACCTGAAGGTGGCGCTGGTTTCCGCCGACGGGCGGGTGGCGGCGCTGGAGACGGCCGCGACGCCGCGCATCGCGGTCGACGGCGCGGTCGAGACCGATGCCGCGGCGCTGGTCGATACGCTGGAGCGGATGGTGCTGGCGGCGTGGCGACGCAGCGGCGCGGCGGCGCCGATTGCCGCGCTTGCCACCGGCGGGATCGGCGAGGACGGGGTGGCGGTCGATGCCGGCTTGCGCCCGCTGGGCCACGCCGTGCCCTGGTTCGACCTGCGCGCGGCGGCGGAGGCGGAGGAACTGGCGGCGGCCTTTCCGAATGCCGACGCCGCGACCGGCATCGGCTTCGAGCCGACCCGCACGGCGGCGAAGTGGTTGTGGCTCGCCCGCCATCGCCCGGACGCGCTGCCGCGCGAAGCGACGTGGATCGCGCTGACCGACTTTCCGCTGGTGCGCTGGAGCGGGCGGCCGTTCATGGCCGGCTCGCTGGCGGCGCGCACCGCCTGCTTCGATCTTGCCCGGCAGGCCTGGGTGCCGGCGCTGCTGGCGGCGGCCAGAGCGCCCCGGCTGCCGCCGGTGCTGCGCGCCGGTGCGGCGGTCGGACCGGTGCGGCCGGACTGTCCGCTGGTCGGCGCCGGCGCGCTGCGCCCCGACGCGTTGCTGGTCGCGGGCGGCCACGACCACCCGCTGGCGGCGTCGCTGATCCGGGCGCTGGCATCTGCCGCGATCGCCGATTCCGTCGGCACCGCCGAACTGCTCTATGGCGAGAGCGACCGGCCGCTGGCTCACCGGCCGCCGATCGTGCGGTCGGCGCCGATCGACGGCGATGCCGCCGAGGCCTGCCTCTACGTGCTGCCCTTCGCGCAGCTGCTGGCCGGTTTCGACCCGGCCGCCGTGCGCGCGGCGCTGGCCGTCCCGCCGCCGGTGGATGCCTTCGCCGGCCCGGCCGAGTCCCTCGCCGACGCGCTGCCGCTGGCCGGCCCGATCGCACGGCCATCCGGCGACCGGCCTCAGGCGATCTGGCGTACGCTGGAAGCGGCGGCCTATGCCGTCCGCCTGGTGCTGGCGGATATGGCCCGCATGGGACTGGCCGACGGCCCGCTCTACGCCACCGGCGGCTGGGTCCGTCCGGACCCGCTCGCCGGCATGCGTGCCGCCGCCCTCGGCCGCACGGTCCGCCGCGTGCGGGAGCCCGAGCTGGTTGCGCTGGGCGCCGCCCGGCTGGCGATGCGGGCGCTGGGGCCGGTGAGCGCGCCGCCGGAGGCGCGGCTTGCGGTCGACGTGTTCGCGCCGTCGCCGTCGGCCGCGGCGCTGCACGAAGTACGCTATCGCTCGGCGGCCCCGGCGCTGTCCGCCGCCCTGCACCTGATGGAGGACCCGTGATCGCCCGCATCGACCACATCGTGCTGACCGTGCGCGACATCGAGGCCGCCTGCGCCTTCTATGCCCGCGTGCTGGGCCTGGAACCGGTGACCTTCGGCGCCGACGGCCGCCGGGCGCTGCGCTTCGGGCAGCAGAAGATCAACCTGCAGACACTTGGCATGGAGACCCGCAACCATGCCTGCATCGGCTCCGGCGATCTGTGCCTGGTGACCGACTGGCCGTTGGCGCGGGTCGAGGCGCAGCTGGCCGCGGAGGGCGTGGCGGTGGTCGAAGGGCCGGTCGCGCGCAGCGGCGCGCTGGGGCCGATGACCTCGGTCTATTTCAACGACCCCGACGGCAACCTGATCGAGATCGGCGCCTACGGCTAGGCGCCGGCCTGCCGGTCGGCGGCGCCTCGCGCGTGCCGCAATGCCGCGTCATGCTGTCGGTCCCCGAGGGCGCTTAGGAGCAAAGCGATGGCCCGCAGCGGCATCGACTGGATCGACGCGATCTTCGACTGGTGCGTGACGCTGCTGGTCGAAGCCGCCAGACTGCTCGGGATCACCTACGAGGAGATCAATGTCTGGCTGTTCTGCGTGATCTGGCCGGCACTGACCCTGCTGCTGCTGGCGTGGAACGTCGCGCTGCGCCGCCGGCTTCGGCGGTTGCGCCGTGCCGCCGGCGGCGCGCGCCCGGGCGTGCCCTGACGTCCTCGGGTGCCGGATCGATTGCCGCCGACGCCCGGCCGGCCTATTGCTGATGCGGTGACGATGGCCGTGACCATTCCGCAAGTCGGGGCTCGATGAGGCGGCGCGGCAACCGGATGCCGGCGGCGCCGCAACCGTGGCCGGGACGCAGGCCCGGACCGCTGACCTATGCCGTGCTCGGCTTCTGGGCGCTGGTGTGCCTGTTTCCGCTCTACTGGGTCGCCGTGACGTCGCTGAAGGACGGCGACGCGATTGTCACCGGGCCGCGCTACCTGCCCTTCGTCGACTTTCGTCCGTCGTTGGATTCGTGGGCATTCGTGCTGACCGACCCGGTCCAGGACCTCCTGGGCCGCTTCGTGAACTCCACGGTCGTCGCGTTCGCGTCGACGGCGCTGGCGCTCGCCGCCGGCGGCATGGCCGCCTATGCGCTGACCCGGCTTCGCTGCGCGATCCCGTGGCGCCTTGCGGCAATCGGCCTGGCGGGGAGCGCCCTGGCCACGGAAGCGCTGCTGTCGCAGCAACAGCGCCTGCCGGCACTGATCGGCCTGGCATTGGTGCTGTTCGTCCTGCCGTGGTTCCCCATCCTGCGCCGCGGGGCCGCGGTCGGCAGCCGGACGATCCGGATCGCGATTCTGGCGAGCCGGATGGTCCCGCCGGTGCTGACCGTGGTGCCGCTCTACCTGGTGGCACAGACCCTGGAGATCCTCGACACCCGCGGCGGATTGGTGCTCGTCTATGCCGCGGTCAACCTGCCGGTCGCGCTGTGGCTGCTGCACAGCGTGCTCGGCGCACGACCGACCGAGCAGGAAGAGGCGGCCAGGCTCGACGGCGCGTCGCATGCGCGCATCCTGGTCGAGATTCTTGCGCCGATGGTCGCGCGCGGCATCGCCGGCGCCGGCCTGATCGTGTTCGCACTGTGCTGGACCGAATATCTGTTCGCCGCCTATCTGACGACCGACGCCGCCCAGACCTTGCCGCCGCTGGTGGTCGGGCAGATATCGACCGGCGAGGCCCAGGTCGGCGGCGAACAGCGCGAATGGGCCCGGTTTTCGGCGGCGATCGTGCTGATGGTGTTGCCGCTGCTGCCGCTCACGGCCTTTGCCGTGCGGCATTTCGCCCGAGCCGTGCCGAGGCGCGGCTGACCCCGTCACGGCGGGGCGCGTCAGTCTGTCAGCGGCGAATCGCCGACCTCGATTCCGATCAGCTTCCAGTCCGGCCGCTCGAAGAAGAACCGCAGCCGGAAGTACAGCGTACCGCGCGGACCGGTCGCGCCGCCATAGGCTTCGAGCACACCGTCGGCGTCGCGCGTCGGGGCCGGCTCGAAGGTCAGTCGCCAGCCCTCGATCCCGGTGAGGTCGACCTGCGCGTCGATCACGCTCTGGAATGCCTCCTTCAGCTGGTCGGCGTCGATCTGGCGCTGCCACAGAGCGGCGATTTCGGCGTGGAACGCGGTGAAGTCGGCGCGCGCGACGGCGTCGGCGAAACCGGCCAGCGCCGCGCGGGTCAGCGTCTCGAGTCCTTCCAGGTCCGGCAGGTCCGGCAGGCCGCCGCCGACGCCGGGCATGTCGGGACTGGTGAAGCGGGCCACGCGCCATTCGTCGCCGACCTCGGTCAGCGCGACGTCGAGCGCGATGGTGCTGCCGTCGGTCCGCGTGACCGTGCCGCCCAGCTGCGCGGTGCCCTCGGTGCTGATCTCGCGGCTCGTCCATTCGGCCCGGTCGAAGCGGTCCAGGCCGAGCGCGGCAACGGCTTCGGCGAAGGCGTCCGCGCTCTGCACGCCTTGCAGGTCGGGCGCGGTCGCTTCGTAGGCCGCCACCGCCTCGCCGGCAGCGAATCGCGCGAACAGCGCGTCGGTCGCCTCGGCCGCCTCGTCGGTCAGGCCGAAGACGAGATAAACCAGCCCGGCGATGACGGCGACGACGCCGACGACCACGATCAGGACAATCCGCAACGCTTTCACGACTTCTTCTCCGCCTGAATCCCGCGACGCCGTGCATCGGCCGCGCCGGCGGAGAATAGCGACGAATGTCTGCGCGGCAACCGCTGCCGACCGGCCCTGGCGTTCTACGCGTTAAACGCGGGTTAACCCGGCGTTCACGGCCTTAATCTACTGTGCCGGGTATGTGCCCCAAGAAAACGCAACCGGCCGACGTTCACGCGCTGAGCAATGCGGAGCTGTGCGCGCTGGTGGCGGATCACCTGCCGGTCTGCATCGGCTATGTCGATGCGCTGCAGCGGGTGCGCTACGCCAATGCGCGTTATCAACAGCTGTTCGACAAGCCGCTCAGCGCCATGCACGGCCGCCCGATCGCGGAGGTCGTCGGTCGGACGAACTACGTCGCCGTGCGCGACCGGATCGAGCGCGCGCTCGAGGGCGAGCCGGCCGACTTCGAGCAGGTCGCGACCTATCCCGGCATCGGCGAGCGCACGGTCCAGATCAGCTATATCCCCGATACCCGCCGGGACGGGTATGTGATGGGCTATTTCGTGCTCACCACCGACATCACCGAGAAGGCGGAAATGCGCCGGGCGCTGGAGGCGCAGAACGAAGAACTGCGTCGCGCCAAGGCGGAACTGGAGCAGCTGGCGCTCAAGGACCCGCTGACCGGCATCGGCAACCGGCGCCTGTTCTATCTGCGGCTGGAGCATGCGATCGCGCTGGCCCGGCGCTCGGGCCAGCCGCTGGCGATCCTGCTGATCGACCTCGACCGCTTCAAGCGGATCAACGACCGGCACGGGCACGCCGCCGGCGACGCGGTGCTGAAAACGACGGCGGACCGGCTGCAGCGCTGCTGCCGCACGGTCGACACCATCGCCCGCCTCGGCGGCGACGAGTTCGTGCTGCTGATGGAGACCGGCGTGACCGCGGACGGCGCCAGGGTGCTCGCCAACCGGCTGGAGCAGCAGCTGATCCTGCCGGTGGACCTGGACGATACCCAGGTCTCCATCGGTGCCAGCATCGGCATCGCGATGGCCGAGGGCCGCGACGTCGATGCCGAGCGCCTGCTCGGCGCGGCCGACAAGGCGATGTACAGGATCAAGGCGTCCGGCGGTGGCGTCGACCTGCGCTGGCTCGGGCCGGAGGACGCGGTCGCGGGCAAACCGGACTCGCAGGCGGTCGCCTGACCGAGCCTGGCCGCTGCGGCCGCTTGCGGACAAACCGACCGCGAACGCGCGTGCGGACGGCCCGGCGCATGCTATAGGAGGCCATCGCCGCACCAGCATCGAGACCGATGGCCGCCGCCGACCGATCCCGCAGACGCATGCGCCTTACGCCGTCGCACCTCGAACGGGTTGCGATGCCGGTTGCCGACCCCGGCCCCGTGCAGGACCGGCGCTATGCCACCGAGGACGACTATGCGGCCGTCGTTGCGCGCCTGCTGGCCGACAGACCCGCCGACGGCGCAGTCTGGATCTTCGCCTACGGCTCGCTGATCTGGAACCCGGTGCACGACGTGGCCGAGCGCCGGGTGGCGCTGCTGCGCGGCTGGCACCGCTCGTTCTGCCTGGGCTGGGACACCCACTTCCGCGGCATGCCCGGCCGTCCCGGACTGATGATGGTGCTGGACCGCGGCGGCGCCTGCCGCGGGGTGATCGAACGGCTGCCCGATGGCCGCGCCGAGGACAACCTGTTCCGCCTGTTCCGGCGCGAGATGTTCCTGCTGCCGACGCCGATGCCGCCGCGCTGGGTCACGGTCCGTACCGCGGCGGGCGAGTGCGTGCGCGCGATAACCTTCGCGATCGATCGCGACAGCGGGCGCTATGTCGGCGGCCTCGACGCCGATCGCGTGGCCGACATGCTCGCCACCGCGGTCGGCCATTGGGGCACGATGGCGGAGTACCTGCACAACACCGTCGCCCACCTGGAGGCCGAGGGCATCCACGACCGACGGCTGTGGCGGCTGCAGGAGATGGTGGCCGCCCGCATCGAGGCCGCCCACGGGCCGATCGGCTGAATCTCAGTCGAGCGTCGGCGGGACCATACCGACGCTGAACGCCTCGAATGCCGACGCGACCGTGCGCACGACCGGGCCGAAGTCGATGCCGTTCAGCGTGACCGTGCCGTCCGGGTCGATCTCCAGCCGGTAGCGGGTCAGCGCGGAGCCTGACTCGGCCAGCGGCTCGCGCTGGCCGAGGGCCTGCAGCATCAGCCAGAATGTGCCGGCCTCCGGCCCCGCGCCCGCGGTCAGCCCGCTGCCGATGGCGTCCATGTTGGCGAAGCCGGCGTCGATCGCGCCGGCGACGGAGAGCGCGGCCTCGCGGTCGGCGGCCAGTGCCGCGTCGACGCTCAGTCGGGACTCCGCCCAGTCGACCGTCAGGTCGAGCGTTCCGCTGGTGCCGAAGTCGAGGGCGGCCTCGCCGAAGGTACGGAAGAACACGTCGAAGGCAGTCTTCGGCTCGTCGACCCAGACGTCGGCCGTGGCGACCAGGTCGCGCCAGGCACGCCCGAACGGAACGGCGTGTAGGTCGAGCACCGAATCGTAACCGGTCGGCGTCAGCGTCGCCACCAGCGCGGCCAGGTCGGGGTTCAGGTCGATCAGGGGCGCGCCGCCGCCGGGCAGGTTGTCGAGCGCCGCCTCGATGTCGAGCGGCTGGATGCCGGTCGCGGTATCGGCGATGCGGATGTCCCACGCCTCGCTCGACCCGCCGGCGATCTCGACCGATTGGTCATGCAGTGCGATCGACGAACCGGACGAGGCGACGTCCTGCAGCTGCGTATGGCTGACCAGGCGGTCGAACAGCACCGGCAGCGCGTCGAGCAGTTCGGCGAAACGGACGCGCATCTGGTCCGCGTCGAGCTGGCCTTCCTCGGCGGCAAGGCGGGGCAGCCAGTCGAGAATCAGGTCGTGCCAGGCCAGGACCGGCACGCCGGACGCCGTCGTCTCGCTCAGCAAGGCGCCGATGCGGTCCAGTTCGGTCCGCTCAGGCGGCGCTGCGGGGTTGTCGGGGTCGGGCACCAGCATCGCGCTGACCAGCTCGGTCGCCCGAGCTTTCGATTCGATGCGCCACAGGCCGTCGCCTTCCGCGATCAGATAGCTGCTGCTCGACAGCGTCGCGAGCTCGAGCACCATTGCGGCGTCGCTCGCCGGGCCGAAGCCGAACGGCAGCGCCGCCGCGCCGAAGGTCGCACGCAGTCCGGTGCCGCTGGCGCTGACCTGCAGCGGCTGGTCGAGCGCGTCGGACCAGACGCCGCGCAGCGACAGGCTGTCCTGGTCCATCGTCAACGCCGGGGCGCCCTCGGCGGTAACGATCACCGCCGGAACACTGTCGATGCTGAAGCGGGTGCGGTCGGGGTCGGCCGGATCGGGCATCAGCGCGATCGCAAACGCGCCGACCTCCATCGCGATTTCGGTCGGGCCCGGCTCGCCGGCGGGCGGGATCGACGGGTCGCGGCCGACCGCGAAGGCCGATACCTCGACCCGATAGCCGGCCCCGTCGACGGCGACCCGGAACGGATCGGCCGGGGTGACCCGCAGGTCGAAGATCTGCTCGATGTCGCGCAGCAGGCCGTCGAAATCGGCCTGCAGGGCATCGGCGCCGGCCTGGTCCGCGCGCGCCGCAACCGGCGCGAGGACAAGCAGCGCCACGGCGACGGCCTTGCCGGTGCCGGCCATTGGCGAGGGCATCGGTCGCTCCCGTTCCGTTGGTCGGGTCTCGGGGTGGACGCGTCGGGCCGGTTCGAGGATCGCCCCGACGCGTCCGCCCGGTCGTTCCCGGGCTATTGCTGCCCGAGCATCATCATCAGCGGCTGCATGTCCTGGCCGTTCATCAGGACCGAGCTGCCCGAGATCTGGAAATCGAACACGGTCTGCGGCCCGTTCGCGCCGTCCTCCTGCTGGCCGAGGGCCTGCAGCATGGTCAGCGGCGCGGCGGATTCCGGCCCCATCGTGTTCTCGACCTCGCGGATGAAGTCCTGCATCTGGCTGACGGCGATGAGCAGGCCGCCGCTTGCCATCACCGGCGAATTGGGATCGGCGTGGATCTCGCCGTCGAAGGTGACGTTGCCGGTCTGGAAGTCGACATGACCGCCGAGGTCGACGCCGGACTGGGCCTGCAGGGCCAGCTGCAGGATCTGCTGGCCGAGCATCGGTCCGATCATGTCCATGTCGCGGATCTCGGCGCCGCCGACAGCGCTTTCCATCGCCTGCCAGCCGAGACCGGTCGGCAGGTCGTTCAGCGCCAGGTCGATGTCGACCACCGTGGGCACGAACTGCGCCGGCGCCTCGTCGCCCGGGATCGTCAGGCCGGTCAGGCCCAGGCGCAGCTGCCAGTCTGAGACATCGCCGGCAAGGCCGGTCGCCGAGATTCCGAACTCGTGGCTGTCGATCAGCAGCCGGTCGTCGCGATCGCCTGCATCGAGCCCCGTAAGCGTCCAGGACAGGTCGAAGTCGTCGAGCACCGTGGGGAAGTTGAGGATGGTCTGCTTGAAGAACGCCTGCGCTTCCTCGTCCGACGCGAACTGCGGCTCCTCGCCCATCATCGCCGGGTTGCTGCGTACCCACTCCATGTAGTCGGCGAAGGCGAAACCGGCGACGGACTGGTTCAGCGTGAACCGGTCGAGCCGGAACGGCGTCTGGCCGTCGGCCTCCACCACCACGTCCTCGATGACGGACTCGCCGGTGCCGTCCCACAAGCCGGGCTCCACCTCGGTCAGGCTGGAGCCACCGTGGATCGAGCCGACCGAAAGCCGGAAGTCCGGCGCGTTGGCGACCGACGCGTCCGGCGTCACGACCACGTTGTCGAGCGCGATCTTGGCATCGGTGAAGTAGCTGATCTCGCTGGACCAGGTCCCGGAGAAGTCGTGGCTGCCGATGTCGATGAAGGCACGCTGGCCCTCGGTGCCGTTGATGACCAGCTGTACCGGGCCGCCGCCGAGCAGGCTGCTGCCGCCCAGGCGGGCCGAAACGCCGAACACCGCGTCGTCGACCGGATCGGGGTCAAGCTGCAACGTGACGTCGTCGAGTTCGACCTCGGCATGGTTGCCGGCTTCGTCGAACACCAGGACCAGGTCCGGAATGACGATGCGGTAGCCGTCGCCGTCGATGTCGGCGGTCACGGTGCCGCTGCGGAACGACCAGGCCGGAATGCCGGTATCCGCCAGGAAAGACGCGACCTCGCCGCGCAGCGTCTCCGCCTCTTCGAGCGTTGCCGCCTGGCCGGCGCCGCCGCCGAGCGCACACAGCGCCGCGCCCAGCGCCGTCGATGCCATGAGCGCGCGCAAATCGATGCGCGTCCGGGAAATTCCGTTCATCTGCCTGCTCCGTCATTCGGGTGACCGGGGGTGACCGCCGGCAACCTAGCCGTCCCGCACGGGATTGATATAGGCAATTGTGGCGTCAGTGGGATGATCATAGATCGTGATCGTGTCGAAATGCGCTGCGGCCGGCCGGCACCCTGGCCTCGCCCCTTGTGCAAAGCGCCCGATGGAGCCAACGTCAACTCATGCGAGGCCAGACGACGACGGCCTGGGCATCGCCCCGGGACACCTCCCCGGTGATCGCGGTCCTGGGCCCGACCAACACCGGCAAGACCCATTTCGCGGTCGAGCGGATGCTGGCGCACGCCTCCGGCATGATCGGATTTCCCCTGCGCCTGCTGGCGCGCGAGATCTTCGACCGTGTGGTGGCGGAGCGCGGGCCGCGGGTCACCGCGCTGATCACCGGGGAAGAGAAGATCATCCCCGAAGACCCGCGCTATTTCATCTGCACGGTCGAGGCGATGCCGCTGAGCCGGCAGACCGAGTTCCTGGCGATCGACGAGGTCCAGCTCGCCGCCGACCCCGACCGCGGCCATGTGTTCACCCAGCGCATTCTGGGCGCCCGCGGCATCGCTGAGACCGTGCTGCTGGGCTCGCAGACCGCCGAGGGACTGATCCGGCGGCTGCTGCCGCATGTCGAGATCCGCACCCGGCCGCGCCTGTCGCGGCTGAGCTACGCCGGGCCGCGCAAGCTCTCCCGCCTGCCGCCGCGCACCGCGGTCGTCGCCTTTTCGGCCGAGGACGTGCACGACATCGCGGTAGCGCTGCGACGGCGCCGCGGCGGCTGCGCCATCGTCATGGGCGCGCTGAGCCCGCGCACGCGCAATGCCCAGGTCGCGCTCTATCAGTCCGGCGATGTCGACTTCCTGGTCGCGACCGACGCCATCGGCATGGGGCTCAACATGGACATCGACCATGTCGCCTTCGCCAGCCTGGCCAAGTTCGACGGCCGCCAGAACCGCCGCCTGACCGACGCCGAGATCGGCCAGATCGCCGGCCGCGCCGGCCGCTACATGCGCGACGGCACCTTCGGCGTCACCGAGCCGCTCACCGGTTTCGACCAGCCGCTGATCGAGGCCCTCGAAGGCCACGACTTTCCGCCGCTGCGCGCCTTGCAGTGGCGCAACGGACGGCCGGACACGCGAACCCTGGGCGCGCTGCTGCGCAGCCTGGACGACCCGCCGCCGGACCCGGCCCTGCTGCCGACCCGCGACGCGGAAGACCACCTGGTCCTCAAGGCGCTGGCCGAACAACCCGAGATCGTGGATCGCGCCAAGGACCCGGATGGCGTCGCGCTGCTGTGGGAGGCCTGCCAGACGCCGGATTTCGCGCAGGTCGGCTCCGGCAGCCATGCCCGCCTGATCGCGCGCATCTTCGTGCACCTGCGCGACGACGGCGTGCTGCCGGTGGACTGGGTGGCCAACCACGTGGCCCGGCTGGAGCGGGTTGAGGGGGACATCGGCGCGCTGCTGGAACGCATCGCACGCATCCGCACCTGGACCTATCTTGCCCATCACGGCGAATGGATGGCGGATGCGGTACACTGGCAGGAGCGGACGCGGGGCATCGAGGATCTGCTGTCGGACGCGCTGCACGACCGGCTGACCGACCAGTTCGTCGATCCCTATGCCGTGACGGCGGGGCGGCGACGGCGTAAGCATGAGGAAGAGGTGGTGGCCCGGCTGCGCGACGGCGCGGTCTGGGTCGGAGACGAGAGGATTGGCGTGATGGCAGGTCTCGGCTTCACTCCCGACCCGGACAGCGGGCTCGATCCGGACGGCCTCAGGCGGCGTACCGCCGGCTACGGCGACACCGCGCTGGCGCGCGGGGTGCGGCGCGCCCTGCGCGAAGGCATGCCGGGCTGGGTCGACGGCATCGTCGGCGCCGCCGACGACGCGTTCCGGCTGGGCGGCGACGGCGCCCTGCGCTGGGACGGCAGCGAGATCGCACGGCTGAAGGGCGATCGCGAGGTGCTGTCGCCGGCGGTGCAGCTGACCGGCGGCGATTCGCTGGAGCCGGCGGATCGCGACCGGCTGGTGGCGCGGCTGAAGGCCTGGACCGAAGGCCATCTGCGCAGTCGCCTCGGCGCGCTGTTCGCGCTGCGCGAGGCGGAGCTCGGTGCCCATGCCCGCGGTCTCGCCTTCCAGCTGGTCGACGGGCTCGGCACCGTGCCGCGCGCTCAGGTGCGCGGCCATCTCGACGGGCTCGGCACCGAACGCAAGGCGCTGCGCGGCCTGGGCGTCAACTTCGGCCGCTATGCGCTCAGCGTGCCGGCGCTGGCGCGGCCGGAAGCGGTGCGCCTGCGCGCGCTGCTGTGGTGCCTGCACAACGACAAGCCCATGCCCAACCTGCCGGCGCGCCGCGGCCGCAGCGTGCCGGTCGATCCGGCGGCGCCCGAGGGCTTCTATCCGGCCACCGGCTATGTCCGGGTGGCGCGCCGGGCGATCCCGATCTGGCTGTTCGACCGGCTCGCCGATGCCGCCGCGTCCGCCCTGCGCCGCGGGCGCCTGACCGCGTCGCCGCAGCTGGCGGCCTATGCGGACCTGACCCTGGCCGAGGTGCGCGAGGTGCTGGCCGTGCTCGGCTTTCGCCAGGTCCAGGACGGCGATGGCGCGCACTATGTCCCCGGCCGGGCGCGGCGCGACGACGACCGGCCGCGCGGCCAGCAGACGGAGGGTGAGCGGACGCGGCCCGGCCGTCGCCGCGGTCGCGGGCCCCGGCCGGACGGCGAGGCCGTCGCCGACGGTGCGGCGGCGCGGCCGGACGGCGACCGGCAGGACCGGCCGGCGCGCACCCGTCACGACAAGCCGCGCAAGGGCGGTCCGAAGCCGAAGGACAAGGACCGCAGGCCGCAGGGCGGCGGCCGGCAGGGGCCGACGCGGCGCGAGCCGGCCTTCGATCCGGATTCGCCGTTCGCCGTCCTGCAGGCGCTGAAGCAGAGCATGACCGGCGGCTGATGGCGGGGGACGACGCGGCCGGCCGGCTGCGGCTGGACAAATGGCTGTGGTACGCCCGCTTCTTCAAGAGCCGGACGCTGGCCTCGGGCGCATGCAACGCCGGCGGCATCCGCATCAACGGCACGCCGGCCGGCAAGGCCAATGCCGCGGTCAAGCCCGGCGACGTGCTGACCTTCGCCCAGGGACCCTATGTGCGCGTGATCGAGATTGCGGCCCTCGGCAGCCGGCGCGGACCCGCCAGCGAGGCGCAGGCCCTCTACCGCGACCTGGCGCCGCCCAGCGAGCAGCCGCGCATGCCGCGCGCCCCGGCTGTGGCGCTGCGGGACCGCGGCAGCGGCCGTCCGACCAAGCGCGAGCGACGCCAGATCGACCGGTTGCAGGATGACGACTGAGCCTCCGCGCGCCGCGCGCCGCGCGCCCGCTTGGCCCATGGCCTTGCCAAATCGGTCCGCATGCCCAGATTCCCTGGACGCCCGGGCCCAATGCCAGGGGCGCTGCAGGGGATGATCGGTAGGCTGAAATCCTTGCTGGCGGCGCGGCCGGACCAGCGCGGCGAGGCCGGCGGCGAGGCCGAACTGCGCCGTTCGGTTGCCGCGCTGCTGTTCATGGCCGCCCAGATGGACGACCGGATCGACGCGACGGAGCGGGCGGTGATCGCGGACGCCGTGGCGGCGCGCTTCGCGCTGCCGGCTGACGAGGCCGCCGCCCTGCTGGCCGAGGCGGAGCGCGAGGCGCAGGACGCCACCCATTTCCAGCGCTTCACCGCCGAGATCAAGCAGGCCTATGACGATGCGGAACGGCTGCGGGTGATGGAGATGCTGTGGCAGGTGGTCTGCGCCGACGGCGTCGTCCACGATCGCGAAGCAAACCTGATGCGGCGCATCGCCGGCTTGCTCTACGTTACGGATAAGGATAGCGGTTTGGCCCGCCAACGTGCGCTGGCATCGGCCGATGCGGCGCGGACACGGACATAACGACGCGCTGGGGCAACGCTCCGGGACCGGCCGTTGACCGGCGGGGATCGTGCCGATGCGCAGCGAAGAAGGACGACGCGATGACCTATGTGGTGGTGGAAGGGTGCATCCGGTGCAAGTACATGGACTGCGTCGAGGTCTGCCCGGTGGACTGTTTCTATGAAGGCGAGAACATGCTCGTCATCCACCCCGACGAATGCATCGACTGCGGCGTGTGCGAGCCGGAATGCCCGGCCGAGGCCATCCTGCCCGATACCGAGCCGGGCCTGGACAAGTGGCTGGAACTGAACCGGACCTTCGCGGAGTCCTGGCCCAACATCACGCGAAAGAAGCCGTCGCCGGCCGACGCCGACGAATGGAAGGGCGTGGCGGGCAAGGAGAGCCAGTTCAGCACGAATCCCGGCACAGGCGATTGACCGGCGCGACGGCGGTGCGGCGGCAGCCGTTGACTCCGCGGCAGTGTTAACCAAATCAAGAGAGACTAGGAAATTGCGCCAACCTGTGCTATGCTTCACTACAGCATGAATGGTTGGAATTCATGGCTCTCGGTGCGTCGGTTTTCCAACGTCAGTTAGGTAGAGCACAGCAAACGACGTTGAGCACGGCGCCGTAGTTTCTGGAGTGAGTGGGGTCGCCGAAGCGACCCGGATGGCCAACGGTCCCCGCGCTGCGCCGTTTGCGCGGAGCGAGCGCGTGACCCGTGGGCTTTTCGGTCGCCAAGCGTGCACGGTTGAAGAAGGAAGACAAGATGGCGGACGGCAGTGAGTTCAAGCCCGGCGAGATGGTGGTCTATCCGACCCATGGCGTGGGTCGGATAGAGGCGATCGAGTCACAGCAGATTGCAGGGCACGAACTGCGTGTGCTGGTCGTTCATTTCGAAAAGGACCGGATGACGCTGCGCGTCCCGATCAACAAGGTGAGCACCTCGGGTCTGCGCGCGCTGTCCAGCCGCGACCGGATGGATGCGGCGCTGAAGACCCTGACCGGGCGGGCGCGGGCGAAGCGTACGATGTGGAGCCGCCGCGCCCAGGAATACGAGGCGAAGATCAACTCGGGCGACCCGGTCTCGATCGCCGAGGTGGTGCGCGACCTGCACCGCTCGTCGAACCAGCCGGACCAGTCGTACAGCGAGCGGCAGATCTATCAGGAGGCGCTGGACCGTCTGGTGCGCGAGCTGGCGGCGGTCGAGGACATCGACGAGCCGGCGGCGATCACCAAGCTGGAGCGCGTGCTGGAAGCGGCCTGACCGCCCGGCCGGGCCCGATCCGGAAGTGGCGACGGCGCAGCCCGACGGCTGTGCCGTTCGCGTTTGAAGGCCGGCTCATCGGTCGGCCGGCAGGCCCTCCACCGGAACCGGCACGGTGATGCCCTCGGCTTCCTCGAACAGCAGCGAGAGCGGAATCGAGCCGCCGTCGAGCCGGCTCCAGTCCACATTCTCGACCACCACGTGAAGCTGGCCGGGCGCGAGCGCGACGGCGCTGTGGCCGGGCAGGTCCAGCTCCGGCTGCGGCTGCGACGCGGCGTCGACCAGCACCGCCGCGTCGGCGACCCGCAGCCGCAGGCCGACCAGCCGGTCGTCGCCGCCGTCGTTGACGATGGTCATGAACAGGGCGGCATCGTTCGGCGCACCGACGATCGGCACGGCGCGCGGCTCGCGCACGGTGATGCGCCCGCTCTCGCCGGTCTGCATCGCCGCCACCACCGCGACGGCCGCGGCGGCGGCCAGGACCGTGATGGCAGCGATCGGCGACATGGCGAACGGTGGCACGGGGCCTTCTCCGTCGGGTCACGGCGATGCGTCGGACGGCGCGTACGGTCGGGCGATCGCGCCCCGGTCGCTGCCGCCCTTCGGCGCTCGGGCTAGAGAGTGGCCAACGCCGGCCGGGGTTGCAGTGCGCAAATGGACGCACTGCCGTGCCGCGGAGCGGCCAGACTCGGCGGCTCAGCTTGTCGGCACCGCGCATTCGTCCACGAAACTGCGCTCCACCGCCGACGGCGGTGCGTCGGCCGGCGACAGGTCGTCGCGGCGGGTCAGCCCGTCGGCGAGACGCTGCTCCAGCGACTGGCGCCAGGACGGCGGCCGGGTGCGCACGAACAGCCGGCCGTCCTCGCTCAGCGCCTCCGGCTCGCTCAGCAGCCGCAGCGCGCGGTTCCACTGGTAGTTGGCATCGAGGTCGCGGCTCACCTGGAAATAGGCGTCGCCCAGGTGGACGCGCAGTTCCGGGTGGCCGGGCTCCAGCTTCACCGCCTCGCACAGCGGCGGAATCGCGTCCTGGAACCGGTCGAGCTGGTAGAGAACCCAGCCGAGGGTGTCGAGATAGGCCGAATTGGACGGATCGCTGCGCACCACGTTGCGGATCAGTTCCAGCGCCTGCTCGAGGTTGCGGCCGTCCAGGCTCCAGCGATAGGCCAGATTGTTCTGGGCGACGATGCTGCCCTGCGCCGCCGCCTCGCCGTACCAGTATTCCGCCATGTCGGTGTCGGCGCGGCCAGCGAGGCCGAGGTCGTGAATGAAACCGGCGCTGTTCTGCGCCTCGACATGACCCTGGCGCGCGGCCTTCTCGTACCAGCGCAGCGCGGCGGCATAGTCCTGGCCGGTGCCGAGGCCGTTGGCATACATCCAGCCCAGCGCGTACTGGCCCTCCGGATCCCCGGCCGCGGCGTCGGCGCCGAAAATCTCAAGCGCGCGGGCATAGTCGCCGAGGTCGTAGGCGGTCCAGCCTTCCATGATGTCGGCACGTGCGCCGGGCGCCGACCAGGCGAGCGCCAGCGCCGCGGCCGCGCCCAGCCAGGCCGCGCGCCAGGTCCGGCGCGGGGCGGTCACGAGCGTGCCGGCGCGAGGCCGCCGTTCGCGCCGGTGCGCGGCAGGGTTCGCAATGTCCATTCGATCAGGTCCTTCAGCACGCTGCCCAGCGCCACGTCGAACGCCGTGACGACAGCCTCCAGGTCGCGGGTCGCAGCATATTGGCTAGCTTCGAACGTATTGTTGGCGAAAATCAGGCGCTCCGGCATCTTCACCAGCTTGGCGTTGATCTGCACCCACACGCTGGGCGGCTCGTTCTCGCCGTGCAGCTGGGCCTGGAACTCGCGCAGCTCGGTCTTCAGGATGAAGTCGGGACGCAGGTCGGTGCTCTCGCGGGCGATGGCGACGATGCGCCCGCTGTTCTCGAATGACTCGACGATCAGCGTCTGCACCATCGACGGCGCCCGGTCGCTCCACGCCGATTCGGCGAAATACTCCAACCGGTAGGCGTCCTGCGCCAGCGCGATGCGGGCGGTGTCGAGGCCGGCCGCCGCGAAGGGTTCGTCGACGATCATCTGGGCGGTGATCAGCGGCAGGTCGGGCGCAAAGGTGCTCTTGGGCGACAGGGTGTAGAGCTGCGGCGGCGGCGAATCGCCGGGCAGGGTGCAGCCGCCGGCCGCCCACAGGCCGGCTGTCCCGAACAGGCCGAGGGCGCGGCGCCGCCCGATCCCGGTTGCCCCGTTCATTGGAACTCGTAGCCCTCGGTACTGTCGCCGAAGAAGAAGCGGGACGGCGCCCGTTCCAGCTCGGTGACGATCCGGCTCAGCTGGCCGATCACGTCGCGGACCTCGGCGATGGTGGCGCTCAGCTCGACCAGACCGGTGCCGACGAAATCGCGCAGGTCCGACCGGTTCTCGGCGAGGATGCCCTCGATCTGCCCCGCCGCGCCGGTCACGGCATCGGCGGCGCGCGCCACGCTCTGTGCCGCCGGCCCGATCTCGGCATCGACCCCGGCCAGCACCGAGGAGGCGTCGAGCACCGCGGTGTCGAGGTGGCTGAGCAGCGCCGGCAGGTCGTTGGCCAGCGTGGCGCTGGTCTCGTCGAAGCGCTCGGCCGCGCCGGTGATCGCCTGCATCAGCCGGGGCACGCCGTCGTCGGCGTCGGCCAGTGCCGCCGACACCTGGGCGAGATTGTCCAGCATCGCGGCAAAGGCTTCCTGGTTCTGCGCGTCCAGCAGGGTGTTGAAGCGGTCGACCGCCAGGATCAGCTGGTTCAGCAGCTCGGGCGCGTTCTGGATGACCTCCTGCAGGCCCGTCGGCTGGGTCGTGATCGGCGCGCCGTCCGGCAGGACGGCCGCTTCCCGGGTGCCGCCGCTGATCTCGATGTAGCTCAAGCCGGTGATCCCCTGGAACTGCATGGACGCGACGGCGTCGGTCTTGATCGGCACGTCGCTGTCGATCGCCAGGTCGACCCGCACCTGCTCGACGTTGTCCGGGTCGATCGAGATGCGGGTGATCCGCCCCACCTTGACGCCGCGATAGCTGACCGTGCCGCCTTCGGTCAGCCCGCTGACCGAGTCCGTGAACAACAGATAATATGCTTTCTCGACCCGGTCGAACTTGATGTTGGCCAGCCAGACGACGAAGCCGAAGCCGACCAGCACGAGCAGCAGGACGAAGCCGCCGACCAGCACGTAGTTGGCACGGGTTTCCATGCGCTACTCCGCCGCGCGCAGCGCTGCCCGGGCGCGCGGCCCGTGGAAATAGGCCCGAATCCAAGGGTGGTCCAACTGCATCAGGTTCGGCATCGTATCGACGATCACCTTCTTGTCGACCAGCACGGCGATGCGGTCGCAGATTGCCGCCAGGCTGTCGAGGTCATGGGTCACCATGAATACGGTGAGACCAAGGCTTTGTGTCAGGCTGAGCAGCAGCTGGTCGAACTCGGCGGCGCCGATCGGGTCCAGCCCGGCGGTGGGTTCGTCGAGGAACAGCAAAGGCGGGTCCAGGGCCAGGGCGCGGGCGAGCCCGGCCCGCTTGCGCATGCCGCCGGACAGCTCGGACGGGAACTTGGCGCAGGCGTCGGCGGGCAGGCCGACCATGCGCACCTTGAGCGCGGCCAGGTCGCGGGCCAGCGCGGCCGGCCAGTCGCGATGCTCGCGCATCGGCGCCATCACGTTCTCCAGCACGGTCAGCGAGCTGAACAGCGCCCCGTTCTGGAACAGCACGCCCCACTGCGCCTGCATCCGGGCCCGGCCGGCATCGTCGAGGCGCGCCATGTCGGCGCCCAGCACCTCGACGGTGCCGGCACGCTGCCGGTTGAGGCCGACGATGGTGCGCAGCAGCACCGACTTGCCGGTGCCGGAACCGCCGACCACGCCGAGCACCTCGCCGCGGCGGACATCGAGGTCGAGGCCGTCATGGATGACCTGGCTGCCGAACTGGTTGCGCAGGCCGCGGATGCGGATGGCGATCGCCTCGCCGCGGTTCAGGGATTCTCGGGCCGGTTCGACCATGGGCGCGTCCAAGGTTGGCGACCGGTGCGACGGATGACAAAGGCGTTAGACACCGAGGTAGGAATACATGATTGCGAACAGGGCGTCGAACACGATGACCAGGAAGATGGACTCGACGACGGAACGCGTGGTCTGCCGTCCGACGCTTTCGGCGCTGCCGCCGACCCGCAACCCCTCGTAGCAGCCGACCAGGGCGATGATCGCGGCGAACACCGGCGCCTTGCTCATGCCGACCAGGAAGGTCGACAGCGAGACCGCCTCGCGCAGCCGCTCGAGGAACTGGGTCACCGGGATGTCGAGCACGACCAGGCCCATCAGCGCGCCGCCGATCAGGCCCATCAGGTCGCCGAACAGGGTCAGCGCGGGCAGGGTGAGCAGCAGCGCGAACAGGCGCGGCAGCACCAGCGCCTCCAGCGGGTCGACGCCGATGGTGACCATGGCGTCGACCTCCTCCTGCGCCTTCATCGCGCCGATCTGGGCGGTGAACGCGCTGCCTGAGCGGCCGGCGACGATGATCGCGGTCAGCAGGATGCCCATCTCGCGCAGCACCGCGATCCCGACGAGGTCGACGGCAAAGATCTCCGCGCCGAACGCCGCCAGCTGGGTCGCGCCCATATAGGCCAGGACCAGCCCGATCAGGAAGTTGATCAGCCCGACGATGCCGAGCGCGTTCAGCCCGGTCTGCTCGACATGGAACAGGAAGGCGGTGATGCGGATGCGGCGGGGCCGCGCCAGCGCGCGGGCGAAGGTCACGGTGACCGCCCCGAAGAAGCTGAGCAGGCCCAGCAGCGACGTCAACGCGCGCACGGTGGCGCGGCCGCTGCGCTCCAGTATCGCCAGCCACTGGGGCAGGCGCGGCCGCAGCATCTGGTCGGCGCGCGGCGACTCGATGGCCCCGACGCGGTCCAGCATCGCCGCGACGTCGGGTTCGGCATGGTCGATCGTCACCGCGACGCCGCGCGCCGCGAGGCGGTGGGCCAGGCCGTGGATCAGCCATGCGCCGGCGCGGTCGACGATGTCGAGCGCGGACAGGTCGATCCGCGCCGTGCCGGCTCCCGGCAGTTCGAGCGCGCTCAGGCGGGCGTGCGCGGCGCCGATCGCCTCGCCGCGCCACTGGCCAGACGGCGTGACCACGAAGGTGCCGTCGACGGTTGCGACGCCGAGATCGGCGTGGGCTGGGGGCGTTGCGGCGGCGTCGGCGTGGCTCATAGGCGGGCGATTATGCCCGATTCCGGTCTGCCGGGCACGAAGCCATGCGACGGCCCGGCGCGGCGGCATGCGGCGGTGCCGCCGGCCGCCGCAGCGGGCCGCGGCCCGGTCGGGGCCGATTGACTATGCGGCGGAGACTGGCTTGATTGGTTGGGCCGACCAAGCAGCAGCGAACCGGCGTGGGGCGCAAGGCCGGGCGGTTGGAAAGGGAGGAAACCTGCGAATGACCGATTTCGCCACGCTCGACGATCTCGACTGCCGGGGCAAGCGCGTCCTGCTGCGCGTCGATCTGAACGTGCCGATGCAGGACGGCAAGGTGACCGACAGCACGCGGATCGACCGGGTGGCGCCGACGATCCGCGCCCTGCGCGACCGGGGTGCACGGGTGGTGCTGCTCGCCCATTTCGGCCGGCCGAAGGGCAAGCCGGTGGCCGACATGTCGCTGGCCCCGGTCGCGGCCGCCGTCGGCGCGGCGCTCGGCGGCATCGCGGTCGCCTTCGCCGACGACTGCGTCGGCGCCGTCGCGGCCAAGGCGGTGGCGACCCTGGGCGACGGCGACGTGCTGCTGCTGGAGAACCTGCGTTTTCACGCCGGCGAGGAGGCCAACGACCCGGCATTCGCCAGGGCGCTGGCGGAGCTGGGCGACGTCTATGTCAACGACGCCTTCTCGGCCGCCCACCGCGCACACGCCTCGACCGAGGGCCTCGCTCACCTGCTGCCGTCTGCGGCCGGCCTTGCGATGGCGGCGGAGCTGAAGGCGCTGGATGCGGCGCTGGAGCATCCCGAGCACCCGGTGATGGCCATCGTCGGCGGGGCCAAGGTTTCGACCAAGATCGACCTGCTGTCGAACCTCAGCGCCAAGGTGCAGGTTTTGGTGATCGGCGGCGGCATGGCCAACACCTTCCTGCATGCCCGCGGCTTCGACGTCGGCGCCTCGCTGCACGAGGCCGACCTCGTCGACACCGCGCGCAACATCATGGTCGACGCGCGCAACAACGACTGCGAGATCGTGCTGCCGGTGGACGCGGTGGTGGCCAGGGCGCTGAAGCCGGGCGAGGAGACCAGGATCGTCAAGATCAGCAAGGTGCCGCATTCCAAGATGATCCTCGATGTCGGCCCGCACTCGGCCGAGACCATCATCCACACCATGCGCACCTGCCGCACCCTGCTGTGGAACGGTCCGCTCGGCGCGTTCGAGACGCCGCCGTTCGACGCCGCCACCAACGCGGTCGCCCGCGAGGCGGCGGACCGGACCAGGAAGCACGGGCTGGTCAGCGTGGCCGGCGGCGGCGACACGGTGGCGGCGCTGGCCCATGCGGGCGTGGTCGGCGATTTCACCTATGTCTCGACCGCCGGCGGCGCCTTTCTGGAGTGGCTGGAGGGCCGCGAACTGCCCGGCGTGGCCGCGCTGAAGGCGGCGAAGGCGCGGCGGTAGGGCGCGAGAGCCGCGCGCGCCCCGGCCGCTCAGCGCTGGTCCAGCTTGATCTCGATCCGGCGGTTGGACCGCAGCGAATCGGCGTCCTCGCCCGGCACCAGCGGGTGGTACTGGCCGAAGCCGGTTGCCGCCAGGCGGCTGGGCGGGATGCCCCGCTCGATCAGGAACTCGACCACCGAGATGGCGCGTGCGGCCGACAGCTCCCAGTTCGACGGGAACTCGCGGGTGTTGATCGGCAACACGTCGGTGTGGCCGTCGACCCGCAGGATCCAGTCGACGTCGTCGGGGATCGTCTCCGATATCTCCAGCAGCGTGTCGGCCAGCTGGGCCAGTTGGACCCGGCCCTCGGGCCCCAGCCGGGCCTCGCCGGAATCGAACAGCACCTCGGACTGGAACACGAAGCGGTCGCCGACCACCCGCACGTCGTCGCGGTCGCCGATCGCCTCGCGCAGGCGGCCGAAGAACTCCGAGCGATAGCGCGACAGCTCCTCGACCCGGTCGATCAGCGCCATGTTCAGCCGGCCGGACAGGTCGGTGATCTCGGCGTCGCGGGTGGCGATCACGGTTTCCGCATCGGTCAGGGCGACCGTGATGCGCGACAGCTCGGCGCTCAACCGCCGGATCTCGGCATTGAGCGCGTCGATCTGCGCGCTCGCCTCGGCGGAGTCGGCCTGGGCGGTGTCGAGCGCGGCCTCGAGTTCGCGGTTGCGGGTGCGCGCATCGCTGAGGTCGTCGTACATCGCGCGGGTATCGGCGCTGGCGGTGGCGACCCGGCTGGTCATCTCCGCCAGTTCCGACGCCATCCGCGCCCGTTCCTCCTGGCTCAGCGCCAGCGAATCCTGGGCCGCGGCAAGCTGTGCGCTCATGTCGTCGATCTGCGCCTGCAAGGCGTCGCGCAACGCGCTCAACTCGCCGATCTCCGCCAGCCGCGCCTCGATCGCCGCGTCGCGCTCGGCCAGCGATCGCTGGCGGACGGCCGCCGCTGCGTCGAGCGCGTCGTTTCTTGCGATCAGCACGTCGATCTGCGACTGCCGCTCGTCCAGGTCCGAGACCAGCTGGTCGCGCAGGGCGAGCAGCGCGGCCACCTCGCTCTCGCGCCCGTTCAGGTCGGTCTCGAGCTGCGTCCGCAGCGCGATCAGGGCCGCGAGTTCGCCGCGCACCTCGTTCAGCTCGCGCTCGCGCGCCGCGATCATGTCGGTCAGCCGGTCGGCCTGCTCGACCAGCGCGGCGATGCGTTCGTCGCGTTCGCCGAGGTCGGTGCGCAGGCTGTCGCGCTGTTCGGTCAGCTCGGCCAGCGCGGCGTCGCGCTCGGCCAGTGCGGACGCGAGCGCGCTCTGCTCGCTGTTCAGCGCGTCGAGCGCGGCCTGCAGCTCGGCCAGCTTGGCGGCCAGCAACTCGCGCTCCGCTCCGCCCGATGCCAGTGCCGTGGCGGCTTCGTCGCGCTCGGCGGTCAGCTGGGCGATCGCGGCGTCACGCTGGGTGAGGGCCAGCTGCAGGGCGCTGCGCAAGCCTTCGGCCTGGGCGAGCGTGGCCGCCTGCTCCTGCAGGTCGCCGGACAGCGCGTCGCGCGCCGCCTGCGCCTCCGCCAGCGCCCGCTCGCGATCTGCCAGCGCCTGCGCCATCGCGTCATGCTGCTCGGCGGCCAGCTCGAGCGCGGCGTCGCGCTCCGCCAGGGCCTCTGCCAGCGCCTCGCGCGCGGCGGCGACGTCGACCAGCTCGGCCGCGACCGCTTCGCGTTCGCCGGTGATCGATGCGATGGCGGCATCGCGCTCGGCCAGCGCGCGGGCGAGGTCGCGGGCATGCTGCTCGGCCAGCGCCAGCGCGGCCTCGCGCTCGGCGAGGGCGGAGGCCAGGGCATTCCGCGCCGCGGTCATCTCGTCCAGCGCGGTGCTCTGGTCGTCCAGCCGCTCGGTCAGCGCATCCTCGCGCGCCACCGCGCCGGCAACATCCTGCTCCAGCGCGTCCAGCATCGCCGTCTGGTCCTGCAGCTGGGCGGCGAGCGCATCGGCCCGGTCGATGATGGAGGCCAGCGCGGCGTTGCGCTCGGCCAGCGCCTGGGCGAGGCTCTGCCGGGCCTGTTCGGCCGCCAGCAGGGCGTCGTCCCGGTCGGCGATGACCGCCTGCAGCGTCTGCTCGCGGGTCTGCAGGGCGGCGATCTCGTCGCTGCGCTCGGCCAGTTCGGCGTTCAGCTGGTCGCGCAGCGCGGTCAGCGCCACCAGCTCCTTGCGCAGGTCGGCGATGGCGCCGCGGTCGGTGCTGGCCTGGCTGCGCATGTCGGCGGTGTCCGCCTCCAGGGCGGCGATCTGCTGCGACTGGTCGGCGATCCGGTCGGTCTGCTCGGCAAGCCGCTGCTCCAGCTGGTCGCGCAACGCGGTCAGGGTAACGATCTCCTCGCGCAGGCTGTCGCGTTCGTCGTCGCCGGCGGCGACGGCGTCGCTCAGCGCGCCCTCCCGCGCCTGCAGCAGCGCGATCTGGCCGTCGCGCTCGGCGACGTCGGCGCGCAGGGCGTCGCGCAGCGCGATCAGCACGGCGACCTCCTCGCGCAGGCCTTCCACCGTTTCCGTCCGCGCCGCCAGTGCGTCGTTCAGGCTGTCGATGTCGGCCTGGGCCTGGGCCAGCTCCGCCTCGCGTGCCGTGAGCGCGGCGTCGAGGTCGTCGCGGGCCGACCGCAGCTCCGCGGCCTGGCTTCGGACCTGATCCAGCAGTGCCGCCAGCGCAGCCTGCTCGGCGGTGGCGCCGGCCAATTCGTCGCGCAGGCTGTCGCGGTCGGCCGCGACCTCGGTGGCGCGCAGCGTCAGTTCGTCGAGCGCCTGCGACAGGTCGGCCCGCTCGGCGTCGGTCGAGGCCAGCTCGTCCTGCAGCGCGGCGAGCTCCGCCTGCCGGGCGGCGAGGTCGGCGGCCAGGGTGGTGCCCTGCTCGCGCTGCATCCGCAGCAGCACGCCAAGCTCGACGATGCGGGCCTCCAGCGCCTCGCGCGCCGTGCCGAGCAACGCGATGTCGGTGATCAGCCGGTCGCGCTCGGCCGACAGCGCGGCAACGTCCGCCTCGGCAGAATCGGCCCGCGCCGTGGTATCGGCCAGGCGCTGGTGCAGCACGTCGCGCTCGGCCACGGCGGCCTCCAGGTCGCTGCGCAGCTGGTCGCGGGCGATCACGGTGGCGTCGAGCTCGGCGGCCAGCGAGGCGCGCGCCGCCTCGGTGCTGTCCAGCCGGGTGGCAAGCTGGTCGACGGAGAGGCGCAGGTTGGCGCTGGTCTCGCGCTCGAGCGCCAGCATGTCGTTGAGCTCGTCGACAAGCTGGCCCATCTCGGTCAGCCGCTCGTCGCGGCCGGCCAGGGTCTCGTTCAGCGAGAACTGGGCGATGGTGAAGATCAGCAGCAGGAAGATGATGACCATCAGCAGCGTCGACAGGGCGTCGACGAAGCCCGGCCAGATGTTCGGCGTCGAACGCCTTGCGCGCGTCAGACCCGGCATGGGTCGCTCACTCCGCGTTTGCCGTCGGTGCCGCCTGCGGCGGACGCGCCCGGCTCATCGGCCCGCATGGCGTGCCGGCTCAGGCGCTGGCCTCGTCGGCGAGCGCCGCGATGGTGCGGGCCAGCATCTTGATCTCGCTGCGGATCTCCTGCACCGAATCCGCGCGGCCCGATGTCATCTCCTCCAAGAGCCGCGCCGCATAGACCTCGAGATTGCGGATGTGGGCCCGCGATTCGTCGTCGATGCCCAGCGCGCCGCCGGAGACCGCGTCGCCGAGCCGGGTCAGCACCGGCTTCAGCTCGACCTGGGTTTCGGCGATGCGACGCATCAGCGTCTGCTCCGCCCGCATCTGGTCGGTCAGCGTGGTCAGCCGCTCGGTCAGCGCCATCAGGTTGGCGTTGGCGGTCAGCCGGCTCTCCTCGCCGCGGGTGATGGTGCGCTGCAGGTTCTCCAGGCTGTCGGCGGTCTGCTCCAGCAGGGCCTGGATGTAGGCCGGGATGTGCTGGTCGCCGTCGCCGGTCAGCGCCGATGCGCTCGACAGGCGGGTGACGCTGGACAGCCACTCCTCCAGGTCGTTGTAGAAGCGGTTGCGCGCCTGGCCGGCCTGCAGCTCGAGAAAGCCCAGCGCCAGCGAGCCGGCCAGGCCGAACAGCGACGACGAGAACGCCGTGCCCATGCCGGCGACCGGCTGCTCCAGGCCGAGCTTCAGGTCGTCGAACATCGCGGCCAGGTCGGAACTGGCACCGACCTCCAGGCTGTCGATCACGTCGCCGATTGCGCCGACGGTCTGCAGCAGGCCCCAGAAGGTGCCGAGCAGGCCGAGAAAGACCAGCAGGCCGATGATGTAGCGCGAGGTCTCGCGCGATTCGTCCAGCCGCGAGCCGATCGTGTCCAGCAGCGAGCGCAGCGAGATCGCCGACAGGCTGACCCGGCCGACGCGGTCGCCCAGCATGGTCGCCATGGTCGACAGCAGGCGCGGCGGGCGTCCGGGCGGTGCGGCGCCGGGCTCCAGGCCGCGATAGGCCTCGACCCAGGCGACTTCCGGCCCGATCTGGATGACCTGGGCGAAGATGAACACCACGCCGATCAGGAACACCCCGACGATCACGCCGTTGAGCACGGCGTTCGCCATGAACGCCGGTTCCAGCACCGGCAGCAGGGCACCGGCCAGGGCCAGCACGGCGACCAGGAAGATCGCCATCCGGACCAGATAGCGCCAGGGGCGGGTCATCTGCGTCAATCCGTTCGGCCCGTCCGGCACATGGCCGGCGTCACCCCGCGGCACCGGCTATTGCGAGACCAGGACCAGATCGACACGGTCGCGGGGCGGATCGATGCGGTGGCCGAGCGCGCGCACGTCCATCCGCGGGCCGCGGATCCCCTGGTCGATCAGGTAGGTCCGCACGGCCAGGGCACGCGACAGCGACAGGCGGCGCGCCTGGCTCGCCTCTTCGGCGCTGCCTTCCGCATAGGCGCGAATGGTCAGCCGCAGCGACTCGTCGGCCAGCATCTGCTGGGCGATGGCGGCGAGCTGGCCCTGCGACGCGGCCGGCAGCTCGCTCTCGTTCGCCGGGAACGCGATGCTCAGTGCCACGGTCTCGCCGTCGGCGGCCGCGCTCGGCGGGGTCTGGGTCGGAACCGGCGTCGGCGGCGGCGCCACGTCTTCGGTGGAGGCCGTCTCGGTCGGCGGCGGCGGGGGTGGCGGCACCACCTCCACCTGCTCGACCGGCGGCGGGTTCGGCGCCGTCGTCTCGGTGCTGCGCGTCGACGGCGTCGGCGCCGGCGGCGGGCTCTGCGGCGTCGCCGGCCGGGTCAGTTCGGGCGCGGCCGTGGCCACCTGCGTGTCGGTCGGCGGCGGCGGCGGCGGCTGCAGGATCTCCTCGACGCTGCGCCCGCCATTGTCGGTCACCGGCGGCGGCGACGGCGGCGCGGGCGGGGTCGGCGGCGCCGCCGGCTCGCTGACGATCACCGGCACGCGATCCGGCCCGGTCGCGCCGGTCGAAGCCGGCGGCGGCGGCGGCGCGATCTGCGGCTGCGCGGGCGGTGTCGGCGTGGTGGTCTGGGCGGCCGCGATCTGTGGCGTCGTGGTCGGCACCGACTGCACGGTGGCGACCGGGGCCGACGGGATCGCGCCGGTGGCGATGCCGACCTGGGTCTGGGCATAGCCGGGCGCGGCAACGCCCGGCTGGATGTACAGCTCCGAGCGCGGCGTGGACGGACCCGGCACCAGCAGGCCGCCGGCCTGGCCGTAGGCGCCGCTGCGCCCGCCGCCCTGCTGCGGCGCGGCGCCATAGGCGACGGCACCGCCATAGACCTGCTGCGGCGGCGCGTATTGCGGCACCGCCTGCACGCCGGGCTGGCCGGCGATGCCGGCATAGAACGGCGCCTGGTAGCCGCCGCCGATCACGCTGCGGTCGTAGACGATCGACCCGCCGCCGACCACCGACGTCCCGCCATAGGCCGGCGCATAGCCGGGCGACTGGTATTGCGCATAGGGGACCTGGTAGCCGCCGCCGCCGCCCTGCAGCGCGGAATAGGGCACCGGGCCGCCGGCGAACGGGTTGTATGGCTGGTACTGGGCGTGGGCCGGCGCGGCGAGGACGAAGCCGGCCGCCGTCGCGCTGGCGAGCAGGGCCAGGCGCAGCGCCGGCCGACGGCCCGCATGCGCGCCGCCGCCTGTCGTGCCTGTGAGAGCGGGTCGCGACCTGTGCGCCATCGTCGGCATCCCATCTGCTGTCGCCTTGCGCGGAACCGCGGTCGCGGCGACCCCTGCCGTGGGCCGCGCAACGAGGCGGTTGCCGCCAGCCGTCAGAACGTAGCGGCAATACGGCGAAACTATGACGAATCGCTCAGTAACCTAGACGACTCGGCGTCCAGGCGCAAACCTGCCCTCAGCGTTTCCGCAGGCCGCGCAGGGTCTTGACCATCGCGGTGTGCAGGGTCGGGTTGGCCGCGATCACGCCCTGGCCGGACAGCGGCGTGGCGGCGCCGGTGATGTCCGAGACCGTGCCGCCCGCCTCGCGGATCAGCACGATGCCCGCCGCCATGTCCCACGGCGCCAGCCCGTTCTCCCAGAAGCCGTCGAACCGGCCGGCGGCGACATAGGCGAGGTCGAGCGCAGCGGAGCCCCAGCGGCGCACGCCGCTGGACGCGGCGGTCATCGCCTCGAACTCGGCCATGAACGCGGCGCGGTGGCCCGGGTCGAAGGCGCGGGCCGGCGCCAGCCCGGTCGCCAGCATCGCGTCGGCGAGCTGGCGGCGGCCGCCGACGCGCAGCCGGCGGTCGAGCGCGCGGCGATCGGCGACATAGGCGCCGACCCCGCGTTCGGCCCAGAACAGCTCGTCGCGCAGCGGGTCGTAGACCACGCCGGCGACGACGTCTTCGCCCTGCTTGAGCCCGATCGAGATCGAGAAGTGGGGCAGGCCATGCAGGAAGTTGTTGGTACCGTCCAGCGGGTCGACCAGCCAGACGTGCTCGCCGTCGCCGCTGATCGCGCCGCCTTCCTCCAGCAGGAATCCGAAATCGGGCCGGGCCTTCGCCAGTTCCTCGCGGATCAGCTTCTCGGCGCGCAGGTCGGCCTGACTGACGAAGTCGCCCGGTCCCTTGCGCGACACCTGCAGCTGCTCGATCTCCCCGAAGTCGTGCACCAGGCTGCGCGCGGCCTTGAACGCCGCCTTGGCCATGACGTTGATCAGCGCGGTGCGGCGCGGGGTCGGATTCGGCATGGTGCGGGTCTTTCGGTTGCGAAATGAAGCGTGCACCGCGGCCCCGGGCCGGGCCCGGGCAGCCGCGGCCTAAGGCGCCGGCGCCGCGAATCTCGGCCCGGGTCAGTCCCGCGCGCGCTCGACGTAGCTGCGGTCGGCGGTGTTGACCACCACGCGGGTGCCGGTCTCGATGTGCGGCGGCACCATGATGCGCACCCCGTTCTCCAGCAACGCCGGCTTGAACGACGACGAGGCGGTCTGGCCCTTGACCACGGCGTCGGCCTCGACGATCTCCATCACCACGGTCGGCGGCAGGGTGACCCCGATCGGCTCGCCCTCGTAGCTCTCGACCGTCACCACCATGCTCTCCTGCAGGAACGGCACGTTCTCCTCGCCGATCATGTCGGCGCTCAGCGAGATCTGCTCGTAGGTCTCGGTGTCCATGAAGGTGTAGGCGTCGCCCTCGGCATAGAGATACTGATAGTCCTTCTCGTCCAGCCGGGCGCGCTCCACCGTCTCGGAGGCGCGGAAACGCTCGTTCAGCTTGGTGCCGTCGCGCAGGTCCTTAAGCTCGACCTGCATGTAGGCCGGTCCCTTGCCGGGCTTGACGTGCTGGATCTTCACCGCGCGCCACAGCCCGGCCCTGGTAGTCGATCACGTTGCCGGGCCGGATTTCGTTGCCGTTGATTTTCATCGATGTGTCCGTCATTTCCCTCGCAGGGCGCTGAGGCTTATAGCGGGCGGCCGGGCCCGGTTCAATGGCGGCGCGGGATCAGCCGGCAAGCGCCGCGGCGATCTGTGCGTTGAAGGCCCGGACGGCTGCGCCCGGTCCTCGGGGATGCTCCCACACCGCGCTGACCACGGCCAGGAAATCGGCGCCGGCCTGGACCAGCACGCCGCAGTTTTCCGGCGTGATGCCGCCGATGGCGACGCAGGGGATCTCGAAGATGTCCTGCCACCAGGTCAGCAGCTCGGGCGATGGCGCGAATTTGCGCTCCTTGGTCCGGGTCGGGAAGAAGGCGCCGAAGGCGACATAGTCGGCGCCGCGTTCGGCTGCCTCCATTGCCAGGTGGCGGCTGTCGTGGCAGGTCACGCCGACGATGGCCTCGTCGCCGACCAGGCGCCGGGCCTCCGCGTAGGAAGCGTCCTCCTGGCCGATATGCACGCCGTCGCAGCCGGTCTCGGCCGCCAGGTCCGGCCTGTCGTTCATGATCAGCGCCACGTCGCGGTCGTGGCAGACCGGGCGCAGCGCGTCGGCGGCGCGCCGGATCGCATCGTCGTCGACGTCCTTCAGCCGCAGCTGCACGCAGGCGACGTCGCCGGCGTCGAGCGCCTCGGTCAGACGCTCCGCAAAGCCCGCCGGCTCGAGCGTCGCCGGCGTGACGAGGTAGAGCCGGCAGGTCCGCTCCGTGCCGCCGGTCGGGGCTTCGCTCATTCCCGTCCCTGGTAGATGCGGATCAGCCGGTCGAGCAGCGCGCGGGCGTCGTCGTAGGAGCGCTGGAAGCTGTTGCGGCCGATGATCGAGCCGTTGCCGCCGCCGTCGCGGATGTCGCGCGCATCCTGGAACACCGCGTCGGCACCCTTGGCCGCGCCGCCGGAGAAGACGACGATGCGCCGCCCGGCGAAGCAGCACTCCACGATGTGCGCGACCCGCTGGGCCTGCGTCTTGATGGCGATCTTCTGCGACTGGTAGACCTTCTTGGCCTCGGCTTGCTCCAGGTGGTCGGTCGGCAGCTTGACCTTGACGATGTGGGCGCCGAGCAGGCAGGCCATGTGGGCGGAATAGCCGACCACGTCGATGGCGGTCTCGCCGTCCTTCGACATCGCGCCGCGCGGATAGGCCCAGACCACGGAGGCGAGCCCGCAGGCCTTCGCCTCGGCGATCATGTCGCGGACCTCCTCGTACATGTCGTAGGTGGCGTCGACGCCCGGGTAGATGGTGAAGCCGACGGCGCAGCAGCCGAGCCGCAACGCATCCTCGACCGAGGCGGTGACCGCCTGGTCCTGCACGCTGGCGGGCAGGGTATTGGCGCTGTTCATTTTCAGGATCAGCGGCACCGCGCCGGCATAGCTGTCGGCCCTGCCTCCAGCGCACCCGAGCGGCGCGGCATAGGCGTTCAGCCCGGCCTCGACCGCCAGCCGGAACAGATAATGCGGGTCGTAGGCGACCGGGTTCGGGGCGAAGCTGCGTGCCGGACCATGCTCGAAGCCCTGGTCGACCGGCAGGATGATCATCTTGCCGGTGCCGCCCAGCTTGCCGGCCATCAGGATGCGAGCCA
Source organism: Alphaproteobacteria bacterium (assembly GCA_041396705.1). Classification (NCBI taxonomy): domain Bacteria; kingdom Pseudomonadati; phylum Pseudomonadota; class Alphaproteobacteria; species Alphaproteobacteria bacterium. Next base: position 28,630 of record JAWKYB010000016.1, on the reverse strand, counting down.
GGTTGGTCTTGGTCCCGGGATTGTCGCTCTCGTAGTTCTGCAGAATGCGGCGAACCCGTTGCGTCACGCGCATGGCCGATGCTCCCGATCGTGGCGGCGGCAGATGTGGGCGCGTTGGTATCGGGCGCGCGCGGCGGCGCGCAAGCGAAAAAGCCGTCAGGATGCGGGGGCGAGGCCGAATGCCGCCCGGCAGGCGGCATGCACGTCGGCGACCGCTGCCAGGTCGATCGCGTCGGGCGGCGCGGTCAGGATCGTCGCGCCGGCCTGCGCCGCCAGGTCGGACAGTGCCGGCAGGGCAGGGCAGTCGGCCGCAACCACGAGGCGGCGCAGGCCGACCGAGATGGCCTGCAGCGCCCGGCCCGTGGCATCGGTGCAGTCGAGGATCGCGCCGATCGCGACGTCGGGGCATGCCTCCCGCGCCTGGTCGACGACGGCGGCGAACCAGCCCACCCCGGCGGACTGAGCGCAGCCGGCGGCGCTGACCAGGGTCACCGGCCGGCCCGCGGCCCGGGCGGCGGAACATGCCGCCAGGGCCTGGGGCAGGCCGTGGACGATGAAAGCGGCGGCTTCGGCGGTGGCGGGCTCACCGGCCCGTCATGCGCCGCCTGACGCCGCTGGCAAGGTCCGATCAGGCGGTGTGTCCGACGGGCTGCCGGGTCTTGGCGCGATCGGCGACGGTGCGGCGGCCGATCAGCAGGCGACCCAGGGCGCGCAGCGCATGCGCCATGTACGCGGCGCGCAGCGCGGCCGCGGGCCACATAGGCGGCGATCGTCTCGTGGGTGATCGCGGCGGGTTCGAGGCTGGCTTCTTGCCGGTTCATCGCAGGTCTCCAACCGAGTGTCAGGACCTCTAAGCTAGGGGTACGCCAGTGCATTGTGCAGCGCACAAAACGCATGGCTGCCATGCGTGTGAACCGCCGAGAAGGCAAGACGACGCCAAGGTTTCGGCGGCCCGGAGTGCCGCTCAGTCCCACCGCGTCTGGTCGTCGGCCCATTGCACCGACCGCACCGCCGGCGCGGGCGCGCCGTCCTCCGCATTGCCCGACTGCGGGATCGGGCCCGGCTTGGCGAACAGCCAGCCCTGGGCGAGGCGGACGCCGAGCCGGCACAGCCGGGTTGCCTGGTCTTCGGTCTCGACGAATTCGCCGATGGTGTCGATCTTCAGGCTGTGGCACAGGGCGGCCATGCCGCGCATGATCTGGGCGTCGCGGCGATTCTGCAGCATCTTGCGGACATAGGCGCCGTCCAGCTTGACGAAGTCGAGGTGGAGCGCCTGCAGATAGTCGAACGACGCGCCGCCGGCGCCGAAGTCGTCGAGGCAGACCAGATGCCCGTCGGTGCGCAGGGCCTGGATCACGGCATCGGTCTGCCGCAGATCCTTCGCCTTGTACGATCCGGTGATCTCGAACAGCAGGCGCCGGCGCAGGGCCGGCTCGGTCGCGAGCAGGGCGCGCAGCGCGGCGACGAACAGATCGCCTTCAAGCGACCGCGCCGACAGATTGACGGCGATGCTGAGCGGTTCGGGCCGGTCGGCGTGGGCCCGCAGCGTGGCGAGGACCCGACGAACGACGGCGAGGTCGAAGTCCTCGATGATCCCGACCTGCTCGGCGAAGGTGATCATCTCGAATGGCGAGGCACCACCTTCGAAACGGGTCAGCGCCTCGTAGTGGTGGACGGCGCGGGTCTGCAGCTCGACGATGGGCTGGAACGCCAGCGTAAAGGCGTCCTCGGCGATGATGCGACGCAACGCCCCGATCCGGCCGACCGTTTCCTGCAGGCGCTGTTGGATGCCGTCCTCGAGCGAGCGGATGTCGAATTCGCGGGCGTCGGCGTCGATGAACCGGTTGACGGCATAGCGGATCGCCTGGGCAGCGTCCTGGTGGCCGAGCACCGGCCCGTGCAGGGCGACGGTTTCTTCGACCAGTCCGGCCTGGCCGGTCGGGTCCACGTCGCTCAGCAGGCCGCGCAGGCGCCCCATCAGCTCCGCGACGCCCGTGCCCGGCGTGAAGACGACGCCGTACTTGTCGTCGTCGAGCTGGCCGGCGGAGTCGCCGCCGAGCGAATAGGCCTGCAGCACGCGCCCCAGCTCGTGCATCAGGTTGGCCAGCTCCGCGTCGCCGATGCGCTGGCGCAGCTGGTCCAGGCCCTCCAGCCGCATCAGCGTCAGCGCGGCTTCCTGGCCGGAATCCTGGATCAGGCGGATCTGGTCCTCGACCAGCCGGGTGAAATCCTCGCAGCAGAGCAGGCCGGTGCGTTCGTCGCGGGCCACGCCGGCGTGGCGGGCGCTCGGGATCATCACCCGCGCGGCGGTCAGATAGGCGTGGCCGGGGTCCTGCGGCAGCTTGAACCCGGACATGTGCACCAGGGCGCCGGCCAGGACGAAGCCGACCGGCAGCGGGTTCATGCGATGGCCGGGCTTGACCGTGCCCAGGGCCTCGGCCAGGGCCTGACGGTCCTGGCGGCTGACCAGGTCGAGCAGGCGCTTGCCGGGAATCGCGTCGGCGCGCAGGCCGACCAGTTCCTCGGTCGCGCCGGTCACGAACGTGACCACGCCGATCCCGTCCACCTCGATCAGAACGTCGGACGCGGCGAACGAGAAGGCGACGAAGCGGCGCCAATCGCGGTCGTTTCCGGGACTTCCAAGCGGAACTGGCATTGGCGACCTGTGAATTCTCAATTATACCAAATGATCGATGGAATATCTCCGCGCGACTTGCGGTAGCGAAGAGCTTCCGCGACCAATACTACGTCGCCGGCATTAATTGTTGGTTGCAGCGGAGGGCGCCGCCGGCGCCGGATCAGGCGATGCGGCGGTTGCCGGCCTGGCGCGAGCCAGCGGCGCCCGGCTTGCCGGGCGGAGGATCTGTGCCGCGGGCTCTTCGCTGGGCCGGCCGAACAGATAGCCCTGGCCGTAGTGGATGCCGATGACGCGCAGGCGGTCGGCCTGTTCCTCGGTCTCGACGAACTCCGCGATCGTCTCGACGCTCAGATTGGCGCAGAGATCGGCCATCGCCTTCAGGATGTGCGCGTCGCGGTCGTTCTTGATCATGCGCCGGACATAGGTGCCGTCCAGCTTCACATAGTCGACCTGGACGTTCTGGATGTAGTCGAACGAAGCGCCGCCGCCGCCGAAGTCGTCGAGGCACAGCAGGTGCCCGTCGGCGCGCAGCGACTGGATGACGTTGTCCATCCGCTCCAGGTTGCGCACCTTGTAGGACTCGGTCACCTCGAACATCAGGCGGGCGCGCAGGTCGGCGTCGCCGGCATTGTCCTCGCACAGCTGTTCCAGGAAGCTGTCGCTTTCCAGCGACCGCGCCGAAAGGTTGACCGCGATCCTGAGGTCCGGCGACGTCAGGCTCTCGTTCCACAGGAAGTCGCGCACCTTGCGGGCGACCGCCAGGTCGAGGTCCTCGATGATGCCGACCTCCTCGGCGAACACGATCGCCTCATAGGGCGACTCGTCCTTCCTGAAGCGGATCAGCGCCTCGTGGTGAACCACGGTGCGGTCCGCCAGCGATGCGATCGGCTGGAAGGCGAGGCTGAACGACTGGCTGTTGATCGTCCGCTTCAGCTGCTCGATGCGGCCCGCCGTCTCGCCGGCCAGCCGCTCGATGCCGGTTTCGATCGAGGCGATGTCGAACTTGGCGGCGTCGGTCTCGACGAAGCGGTTGACGGCATAGCGGATCGCCTGCACCGCCTCGCGCTCGTTGAGCGTGTGGTCGCCGAGGTCGATCGTCCGCTCCAGGAAGCGGGCGTCGCCGGCCGGGTCGGCGCGCTTGATCAGCTCGCGCAGCTTGGCGGCCATGCCGGCCATCACCTCGGTGTGGTCGTAGACGATGCCGTACTTGTCCTCGGACAGCCGCCCGGCGGAATCGCCGCCACGCGAGTAGGAGCGCAGCAGGGTTCCGAGCTCGGCATAGAGCCGGCTCGCCTTGCGGCCGTCCAGCCGCTTCTGCAAGCCCTCGAGGTCCTCGATCTGCAGCAGCGTCAGCGCACCGGCCTGGCCGGCGGTGCCGAGCAGCCTGATCTGATCCTCGACCATGGCGGAAAAGTCGTCGCGGCCGAGCAGGCCGGTCTGCTCGTCGCGCGTCGCGGCGGTCCGCGGGTCGATGGTCGAGATCGCACGCGAGCCGGCGAGGTAGATGCGCTGCGGATCGTCCGGCAGCTTGAAGCCGGACAGCCTGATCATCGTCCGGCCAAGCACGAAGCCGATCGTGCGCTGTTGCATCCGGCGCCCGGGCTGGAGGCTGGCCAGCACGTCGGCGATGTGCGCCCGGTCGGCGGACGAGACCAGGTCGACGAACCGCTTGCCGAGCAGCTGCGCCGGCGTCATGCCGATCAGCTCTTCCGCCGCACCGGTGATGAATGCGATCTGCTGCGCGGCGTCCAGCTCGATCAGGACGTCGGAGGTGGCGAAGGAAAAGGCCACATAGCGGCGCCACTCACTGGGTTGAGCTGGGCTGGAGCCGGTTGCTTGCATCGGGGTCCCGTCGCGGACGGGCAGGATCATGCCGCAGCGCCGGACCGTGCGGCGCCGGACCCTGCCGGACCCCAATCAACCTAGGCCCTTCGTATTAATTGCCCGTTAGTGCGGCGGCGCCCGAGCGACGGTTCGGCGGCCTGCGTCATTCGGCAGCGGCGGCCTGCGGCACCTCTTTGCCGTTGCGCCAGGCGGCAAGCAGTGCGGCCTGTTCCGCCCGCACCGCGGCGACATGCCGCTCCTTCACATGGCCGTAGCCGCGGATGCGTTCCGGCAGAGCGGCGATCTGCGTGGCCAGGGCGTGGCCGTCGTGGGAAAGCCCCGCGATCAGATCCGCCACCACAGCCTCGTAGTCGGCGATCAGCTGCCGCTCCAGCCGGCGCTCCGCGGTGCGGCCGAAGATGTCGAGCGGCGTGCCGCGCAGGCCCTTCATCCGGGCGAGCAGGCGCAGCAGCCAGATCGTGCGCGGCCCGTATTCCTTCTTGCGCGGCCGGTCGGTGTCGGGGTCGCGGTCGGCCAGCAGCGGCGGCGCCAGGTGGAACTTCAGCCGCCAGTCGCCCTCGAACTGCTCGCGGATGCGCTCGAGGAACGCACCGTCGGTGTAGAGCCGCGCGACCTCGTACTCGTCCTTGTAGGCCAATAGCTTGAAGTAATAACGGGCGACCGCCTCGGCGAAGCCGGTCATGCCGGGCGCCTTGTCCGCTCCGCCGCGGCGGCGCGGTCGACCAGCGCCCGGTAACGGGCGGCATAGCGGGCATTCTGATAACCGGTGAGGAATTCGACCCGGCGCGCGACGACATCGGCGAAGTCGGTTGCGATGTCGATCGCCGGCGCCTTGTTCGCCGGCGGACGCGCCAGCCTCTGCACCGCCGGCATATCCACGGCCGCGCGGCGGCCCCACTGGAAGGCGCGCTTGTTGGCCTCGACCGCGACCGCATTGAGCTCGATCGCGCGCATCAGCGCCTCCTCGCCCACCGGCACCAGTCCCTTCTGCCAGGCGTAGCCCAGCATGAACGGGTTGGTGGCGATGGAGTTGCCGAGCAGGGCGGTGGCCAGCCTCGTGGCCGAAACGAACTCGGTCGCCGCCGCACCGACGGCGTCGGCGATGGTTGCGCGCAGGCCGTCGTCCGGAAACCGGAAATCGGGATTGCGGGTAAAGGCGCCGGTCACCGTGCGCTCGTCGTTGACGATGGCCCGGGTCTCGCCGGCGGTGGCCTTGGCCAGGGTGTCGAAGGCGGCCGTGGTGACGATGTCGCAGCCGAGGATCAGGTCGGCGCCGCCGGCGGCGATGCGCACCGCGTGCAGCGCGTCCGGGTTGTCGGCGATCCGGATATGGCTGACCACCGCGCCGCCCTTCTGCGCCAGCCCGGTCATGTCCATCACCGAGCAGCCCTTGCCCTCGAGATGGGCGGCCATGCCGATCAGCGCGCCGATGGTGACGATCCCGGTGCCGCCGATGCCGGTGACGACGATGCCGAAGGGCTCGCGCGTCGGCGGCAGCTGCGGGTCGGGCAGCGGCGCCGTCCACTGCTCGGCCGGCGTCGCCGCACGGGCCAGCGTGCGCGGCTTGCGCAGGGCGCCGCCCTCGACGGTGACGAAGCTGGGGCAGAAGCCGTTCAGGCAGGAATAGTCCTTGTTGCAGCTCGACTGGTCGATGGTGCGCTTGCGCCCGAACTCGGTCTCCAGCGGCACGACCGAAAGGCAGTTGGACTGGGTGGAGCAGTCGCCGCAGCCCTCGCAGACCCGGTCGTTGATCACCACCCGCCGGGCCGGGTCGGGGAAGGTGCCGCGCTTGCGCCGGCGCCGCTTCTCCGCCGCGCAGGTCTGGTCGTAGATGATGACGCTGACGCCCTCGGTCTCGCGCATCTCCTTCTGCACCGCGTCCAGCTCGTCGCGGTGGTGAAAGGTGGTGCCCGGCGCGAAATGGGTGCCGATCGGGTACTTGCCGGGCTCGTCGCTGACGATGGCGATGCGCCGGACCCCCTCCGCCTCGACCTGGCGGCTGATCATCGGCACGGTCAGCGGGCCGTCGACCGGCTGTCCGCCGGTCATCGCCACCGCGTCGTTGTAGAGAATCTTGTACGTGATGTTGACGCCGGCGGCGACCGCGGCGCGGATCGCCATGATGCCGCTGTGGAAATAGGTGCCGTCGCCCAGGTTGGTGAAGACGTGCTGCATGGCACTGAATGGCGCCGCACCGGTCCAGGCGACCCCTTCGCCGCCCATCTGGCTGAAGGTGATGGCGTTGCGGTCCATCAGCACCACCATGTAGTGGCAGCCGATGCCGGCCAGCTGCAGGCTGCCGTCCGGGATCTTGGTCGAGGTGTTGTGCGGGCAGCCGGAGCAGAAGTGCGGCGCGCGCACCAGCGGCGCCGGCCGCGCGTCCAGCGCCTTCTCCTTCTGGTCGAACCAGGCCAGCCGGCGCGCGATGCTTTCGGACCGGACGCCGAGGCCCTCCAGCCGCCGCGCGATGGTGCGGGCGATCCGCGCCGGCGTCAGCTCGCCGTTCGACGGCAGCATCCAGGCGCCGGCCTCGTCCTTCTTGCCATGGACCCGCGGCCGGCGGTCTGCCGGCAGGTTGTACAGCGCCTCCTTCAGCTGGGTCTCGATCAGCGCCCGCTTCTCCTCGACCACCAGCACCTCGTCCAGCCCGGCGCAGAAGCCGCCGATCGCGGTGGGTTCCAGCGGGAACGCCATCGAAACCTTGAACAGGGCGATGCCCAGCCGCGCCGCCTCGGCCTCGTCGACATGCAGGTCGTCGAGGGCCTGGCGGACGTCGAGGTAGCTCTTGCCCGAGGTGACGATGCCGAGCCGCGCGCCGTTCGGTCGCCAGATCGTGCGGTCGAGGCCGTTGGCGCGGGCGAAGGCCAGCGCCGCCGGGATCTTCACCTGGTGCAGCCGCTTTTCCTGCTCCAGGAACGGGTCGGGAAAGCGGATGTTGGCGCCGTCGGGCGGAAAGGCGAAGTCCTCGGGCAGCACGATCGACACCCGGTGCGGGTCGACCGCGACCGAGGCGGCGCTGTCCATGGTGTCGCCGACGCACTTGAAGCCGACCCAGCAGCCGGAATAGCGCGACATCGCGAAGCCGATCAGGCCCAGGTCCATCAGCTCCTGCACGCCGGCCGGGTGGAACAGCGGCATGTTGGCGTCGACGAAGGCGAAGTCCGACTGGTGGGCCGTGGTCGACGACTTGGCCTGGTGGTCGTCGCCGGCCAGCGCCAGCACGCCGCCATGCGGCGCGGTACCGGCCAGGTTGGCATGCTTGAACACGTCGCCGGAGCGGTCGACGCCGGGGCCCTTGCCGTACCACATGGAAAAGACGCCGTCGTATTTCGGCGCCGGGAACAGGCCGACCTGCTGGGTGCCCCAGATCGCGGTCGCGGCCATGTCCTCGTTGACGCCGCCACGGAACACGATGTGGTGCCGCTTCAGGAACGCCTGTGCCGCCCACATCTGCTGGTCGACGCCGCCCAGCGGCGAACCGCGATAGCCCGACACGAAGCAGGCGGTGTTCAGCCCCGCCGCCTCGTCGCGCCGGCGTTGCATCATCGGCAACCGCACCAGCGCCTGGGTGCCGGTCATGAAGACCCGGCCGTCCTCGCTCTCGTATTTGTCGTCCAGGCTGACGGCGACCAGGGCCATGCGGCGATGCCTTTGCTTGGCAGGAAAGCTTGGAACTATATCTAGCGGTCGCAGGCGGCAAAGGCCATTGTCGCGCGCGACACGGTCTGGCGAACGCGGGGCCGAACCGGCGGCATCGTTTCGGGGAAAGGACCGGCCGCGCATGACTGTTGCGCAGTCCGACAGCAGCGACATTCGCACGACCGGCCCGATCGGGCTGCTGCCGGCGGCGCTGCGGCCCTATGCGGTGCTGTCGCGGCTCGACCGGCCGATCGGCTGGCGGCTGCTGCTGCCGCCGTGCTGGTGGGCGCTGGCCCTGGCCTGGCCGCGGCCGCTGGACTGGACCTTCCTGTGGTACGCCTTTCTGTTCTGGCTCGGCGCGGTGGCGATGCGCGGCGCCGGCTGCACCTACAACGACATCGTCGACCGCGACATCGACGCCCGCGTCGCCCGCACCGCCACCCGGCCGATCCCGTCCGGCCAGGTCGGCGTGCGCCAGGCGGCGGCCTGGGCCGGGCTGCAGGCGCTGGTCGGCCTCGCCGTGCTGCTGCAGTTCAACGGGCTCACCGTCGGCCTCGGCGCGGCCTCGCTGCTGCTGGTCGCGATCTACCCGTTCATGAAGCGGGTCACCTGGTGGCCGCAGGTGTTCCTCAGGCTGGCGTTCAACTGGGGCGCCATCGTCGGCTGGACCGCGGCGACCGGCGGCCTCGACTGGCCGATCCTGCCGCTCTACCTCGCCGGCATCCTGTGGACGCTGGGCTATGACACCATTTACGCCCACCAGGACATCGAGGACGACATCCTGATCGGCGTGCGCTCGACCGCGCGTCGGTTCGGCCGGCATTCGCGCACCTGGATCGGCGGCTTCTTCGTCGCGATGATGGCGCTGCTCTGGCTGACCGGCCGGACCGCCGGTGCCGACTGGCCCTGGTTCGCAGGCTGCGGCCTCGCCGCGCTGATGCTGGCCTGGCAGATCAACACGGTGCGGCTGCACGATCCGGTCAGCTGCCTGAAGGCGTTCCGTTCCACCGCTGGATCGGCTGGGCGATCGCGCTCGGGGCGGTCGCCTCCGGCTCGCTATGAGCGACGGCGCCGACCTGCTGCCCGCGTTGCGCCGCCTCGGCCTGGTCGGCGCGGACGAGCCCGGCGATGACGGCGCTGACCGGCGGCGTGTCGTCGGATATCTGGCGGGTCGACGCCGCCAGCGGGTCAGTTCTGCGTCAAGCGCGCTGGCGAAGCTGAAGGTGGCGGCGGACTGGCGCCCCGGTTTCCGCAATGCCAGCGAGGTGGCTGGATCGCGACGGCGCGCGCCGTGGTGCCGGACAGCGCCGGACATTCTCGGCCACGACCCGGATTCGGGCCTGTTCGCGATGGCCTGGCTGCCGCCGGACCGCTATCGGCTGTGGAAGGCGATGCTGCGCGACGGCGACGCCGACGCGGCCGATGCAGCCGCCGTGGGGCGGACGGTCGGCCGCATTCACGCGGCGACCGCGGGCGACGCGGACGTCGCCGCACGCTTCGCCACCGACGACGTGTTCATGCCGATCCAGCTCGACGCCTATCTGCTGGCCACCGGCCGCGCCCACCCGGACCTCGGCCCGCGGATGCAGGCCCTGGTCGAGCACGCTGGCCGGCAGCCGCGCTGGTGCACGGCGACGTCAGCCCGAAGAACATCCTGATCGGCCCGGCCGGGCCGGTGTTCCTCGACGCCGAATGCGCCTGGTACGGCGACCCCGCCTTCGACATCGCCTTCTGCCTCAACCACCTGCTGCTGAAGTGCCTGTGGACGCCTGCCGCGACCGGGCGGTTCCTCGCCTGCTTCCGGGCGCTGGCCGAGGCCTGGCTGGCCGAGGTCGACTGGGAGCCGCGCGCAGTGCCGGGCGCGGGCGGCGACACTGCTGCCGGCGCTGACCTTGGCGCGGGTCGACGGCAAGTCGCCGGTCGAGTACCTGACCGACACGGCCGACAGGGCGTTCGTGCGCGCGACCGCCCGGGCGCTGATCGCGGACGGGGCGCAACGCCTGGAAACCGTGCGCGCGGAGTGGTGCGCGGCGCTGGAGAAACGACATGGTTGAGACGGCAATCCACCGCGTGATCGGCCGGCGGGTCTGGGATTCGCGCGGCCGCCCGACGGTGGAGGCCGAGATCCATCTCGCCGGCGGCGCCGTCGGCCGGGCCATCGCGCCCGCCGGGGCGTCGACCGGCAGCGGCGAGGCGGTCGACCTGCGCGACGGCGGCGGCGCCTTCGGCGGTCTCGACGTCACCCGGGCGGTCGGCGCGGTCAATGGCGAGATCGCCGCCCTGCTGGCGGGCCGCGACGCCGCCGACCAGGCCGCGGTCGACAGCGCGATGATCGCCTGCGACGGCACGCCGGACAAGGCGCGGCTGGGCGGCAACGCGCTGATCGCGGTGTCGATGGCCGTCGCCCACGCCGCCTCGGCCGCCCGCGGCCTGCCGTTGTGGCGGCACCTGGCCGGCGAGACGGCGGTGACCGACATGCCGCTGCCGGAGATCCAGGTGTTCGGCGGCGGCGCCCATGCGGCGGCGCGGGTCGACCTGCAGGACTTCATGGTGGTCGCGGTCGGCGCATCGTGGATCGGCGAGGCATTCGACTGGACCGCGGAGGTCTATCGCGCGGCCGGCGGCGTGATGGCGGCGCGCGGCGCGGTCGCCGGCGTCGCCGACGAAGGCGGCTGGTGGCCCAGCTTCGACGGCAACGAGGCGGCGCTGGAGGTGCTGGTGCTGGCGATCGAGCGGGCGGGCCTCGCCCCGGGGCGGCAGGTCGCCATCGCCGTCGACGTCGCCGCCACCCAGTTCCACCGCGCCGGCCGCTACCGGCTGGCGGCCGACGGCGCCGAGCTGGATCGCGACGGCTGGCTGGAACGGCTGCTCGGCTGGTGCCGGGCCTATCCGATCGTCTCGGTCGAGGACCCGGTGGCGGAGGACGACACCGAGGGCATGGCCGCCTTCACCGCCGCCGCGCCGGCCGGCACGCTGGTGGTCGCCGACGACTTCGTCACCACCGACGCGCGCCGGATCGCCGCCGCCGCGCGGGCCGGCGCCGCCAACACCGCGCTGATCAAGCCGAACCAGGCCGGAACCCTGACCGAGACCCGCGCGGCGCTGCGGGCGGCGCGCGCGGCCGGGTGGAGCGCCATCGTCTCCGCCCGCTCCGGCGAGACCGAGGACACCACCGTTGCCGATCTCGCCGTCGGCTGGGGCGCGGACCAGCTCAAGGTCGGCTCGTTCGCCCGCTCCGAGCGGATGGCGAAGTGGAACGCCTGCCTGCGCATCGACGAGGCCCTCGGCGGCCGGCTGCCGCTGCGCCGGCCCGCGCGCTGGCGTGCCGGATGACACGACGGTCACCCCCAGTTGAGTTGATGTGTGGTCCGGTGCGCACCTAGTCTGGCCTATCGTGCGCGATGGCAGGGCGGCACAAGGGAGATTGCGATGCTGATCAAGGTGAAGAAGGGCTGGGAGCTGCCGGAATCGGCGGTGACGCCCGAAGCCGTCTACCTGAACCGGCGCGCGTTCATGGCGACCGCCGCGGCCGGCACCATCGCCGGCGCCACGCTGTTGAACGCCCGCAGCGCGGCCGCCGACGAGACCGAGGCCTGGAACGGCCTCTATCCGGTCGCCCGCAACGAGACCTACCAGGTCGACCGCGAGCTGACGCCGGAAGGCGACGCGCTGACCTACAACAATTTCTACGAATTCGGTTCGTCGAAGTCGATCGCCGACCGCGCCCAGGCGCTGACGGTACGGCCGTGGACGATCACCATCGACGGCCTGGTCGAGCAGGAGATGACGCTGGACATCGACGACCTGCTGGCCCGGGTCAGCCTGGAGGAGCGGGTCTATCGCCACCGCTGCGTCGAGGCGTGGTCGATGACCGTGCCGTGGTCGGGCTTCCCGGTGAGCCAGCTGGTCGAGATCGCCCGTCCGCTCGGTTCGGCCAAGTACCTGCAGATGACCACGTTCGAGGATCCGGAGGTGGCGCCGGGCCAACAGCAGAGCTGGTATCCCTGGCCCTATGTCGAGGGCCTGACCATGGCCGAGGCGACCAACGACCTCGCCTTCATGGTGACCGGGCTCTACGGCAAGCCGGTGGCCAAGCAGAACGGCGCGCCGCTGCGGTTGCACGCGCCGTGGAAATACGGCTTCAAGTCGGTCAAGTCGATCGTCAACTTCCGCTTCACCGAGGAGCGGCCGCACACCTTCTGGGAAGTCATCAACCCTGACGAATACGGCTTCTGGGCCAACGTGAACCCGGAGGTCAGCCACCCGCGCTGGAGCCAGGCCTACGAGCGCGTGCTGCACACCGGCGAGCGGGTGCCGACGCTGCTGTTCAACGGCTATGGCGAATTCGTCGCCGACCTCTACGCCGGCATGGACGACGAGGCGCTGTACATGTGACGGCGCAGCCGGGCCGGTCGCCCAGACCGGTCCGGCGCGATTCCCCTTGGCGCCGGCCGCCCGTCCTGCGCTATGGCTGACCGGCCTGTGGGCCCGCCGAGGAGGAAAAGTTGGGATTGCGCCGCTTCGTCCGCCGCCTGATCGGGCGCGACCAGCCGATCGTGCCGGTCGTGCGCCTGCACGGACCGATCGGGCACGGTCCCGGCCGGCGCGGCGGCGGCCTGAACGTGGCGGATCTGGCGGTGCCGCTGGAGCGCGCCTTCAAGGTGCCGGGTGCCAAGGCGGTGGCGCTGATCGTCAACTCGCCGGGCGGCTCGCCGGTGCAGTCCGCGCTGATCGCAAGGCGCATCCGCCTGCTGGCGGACGAGAAGAAGCTGCCGGTGCTGGCCTTCTGCGAGGACGTGGCGGCCTCGGGCGGCTACTGGCTGGCCGCGGCCGGCGACGAGATCTTCGTCGACGACAGCTCCATCGTCGGCTCGATCGGCGTGATCTATGCCGGTTTCGGCTTCGTCGAGCTGATCGCCAAGCTGGGCATCGACCGCCGGGTCCACACCGCCGGCACGCGCAAGGCGCTGCTCGACCCGTTCGGGCCGGAGCGCAAGGCCGACGTCGGCCACCTGAAGGCGGTGCAGGGCGAGATCCACGCCGCCTTCATCGATTACGTCAAGGCGCGCCGCGGCGACCGGCTGAAGGGCGACGCGGACGCGATGTTCTCCGGCGCGTTCTGGGCCGGGCGCACAGGGGTGGCGATGGGGCTGGCCGATGCGGTCGGCGACCTGCGCGGGGTGCTGCGCCAGCGCTATGGCGCAAAGGTCCGGCTCGTCCTGGTCAATCCGCCGAAGCGGCGGTCGTGGTGGCGGTTGGGTGCGCGCCAGGGGCCGGCCGACTGGCTGGCCGAAATCGCCGCCGCGGCAGAGGAGCGCGCCCTGTGGGACCGGTTCGGGCTGTAACCCCGCTTGACCCGGCGGCTGCCGCTCGGGCATAGCAGCGCAATGCTCTCGTTCGGCAAGATCCTGATCATCGTCGCCGTGGTCGTCGGCGTGATGGTCGCCTATCGCGTGATGAGCGTGGCCAAGAAGGCGTCGGCGGAACGCGCCCGGGCGCCGGGACCGCGGCGCGACGGGCGGGTCGACGCGAAGGCCGCCGAGCTGCGCAACTGCCCGGCCTGCGGCACCTACACCGACGCCCGCTGCAATCGCCCGAACTGCCCGCTGTAGGCCGGCTGCGCGTGCCGTTGGCGCCCGCTGGCGCAATTGCGGCTTGAAGCGCGGCGCCGGCCCTGCTTCCCTCGCCGCCGGCAGCGAATGGAGCGTCCGATGGCAGAGGATTTCGAAGGCAGGCACGTGGTGGTGACCGGCGGGGCCGGTGCGCTCGGCCGCGTGGTCTCGGCGGCGTTGCTGCGGGCGGGCGCCCATGTCCACATCCCGGCGTTCACCGAGGCCGACCGCACGGCCGCCGCGGCCCTCGGCGCCGACCGGGTCACGGTCGCCGCCGGCATCGACCTCGCCGATCCCGCCGCCGTCGACGGCTTCTACGCCGCGCTGCCCGCGCTGTGGGCCTCGGTCCACCTCGCCGGCGGTTTCGCCATGGCCGGGCTGGCCGAGACGTCGGCCGCCGACATGCAGCGGATGTGGGCGATGAACGCCATGACCTGCTTCCTGTGCTGCAAGGCGGCGGCGGGCCGGATGGACGGCGGCGGCCGCATCGTCAACGTCGCCGCCCGGCCGGCGCTGGAACCGCGCACCGGGGCGGGCATGGTCGCCTACACCGCCACCAAGGCCGCCGTCGCCGCGATGACCGCGGCGCTGGGCGAGGAGCTCGCCGACAAGGGCATCCTGGTCAACGCGGTCGCCCCGTCGATCATCGACACGCCGGCCAACCGCGCCGCGATGCCGAAGGCCGACCCGGCGAAATGGGTGACGCCCGAAACCCTGGCCGCCGCGATCCTCTACCTGGCCGGCCCCGCCAACACCGCCGTGCGCGGCACCGTGCTGACGGCCTACGGGCGGAGCTGAGGCCGAGCCTCGGCCGGCCCGAGGACAGGCTCCGCGACGCGGCAAACCGGCCCCGGCGCATGGGTGTCGATGCCCCGGCCCTGGATTGCCACGCCGCCAGGCGGCGGCTCGCAATGACGAGGATGATCGCCGAACGCCGGCCGTCGGCAGCCGCTCACCGACGCTTCAACGCCGCGCCTGACTACGGCTTCACCATCGTGCCGACGCCGAGGTCGGTGAAGATCTCCAGCAGCAGGGCGTGCGGCACGCGGCCGTCGAGGATGACGGCGGCCTCGACCGACTTCTCCAGCGCGGTCATGCAGGTCTCCAGCTTCGGGATCATGCCGCCGGTCGCCACCTTGTCGGCGATCAGCCTGCGGCATTCCTCCAGCGTGACCTCGCCGATGAAATTGCCCTCGCCGTCGAGCAGGCCCTGCACGTCGGTGAGCAGGTAGAGCCGGGTGGCGCCGAGCGCGCCGGCGATGGCGCCCGCCGCCGTATCGGCGTTGATGTTGTAGGTCTCGCCCTTGTCGCCGACGCCGATCGGCGCCACCACCGGAATCAGGTCGGCTGCGACCAGCGACTTGATAACCGTCGGGTCGACCACGCTCGGCTCGCCGACGAAGCCGAGGTCGAGGATGCGCTCGATGTTGCTGTCGGGGTCGCGCTGGGTGCGACGCAGCCGGCGCGCCTTCATCAGGTTGCCGTCCTTGCCGCAGATGCCGATGGCGTTGCCGCCATTGGCATTGATCGCGGTGACGATCTGCTTGTTGATCTTGCCGGCCAGCACCATCTCGACCACGTCGACCGTCTCGGCGTCGGTCACGCGCAGGCCGTCGACGAATTCCGACTTGATCTTCAGCCGCTCCAGCATGTCGCCGATCTGCGGGCCGCCGCCGTGCACCACCACCGGGTTGATGCCGACCTGCTTCAGCAGCACGATGTCGCGGGCGAACTCGGTCGCCAGCTCGTCGTTGCCCATGGCGTGGCCGCCATATTTGATGACGAACGTCTTGTCGGCGTAGAGGCGCATGTAGGGCAGCGCCTCCGACAGGATCCCCGCCTTCGAAAGCCATTCCAGCCGGCGTCTGTTGTCCTTCGGGCCCATCTTCCTCTTCCCGGTCAGTGGGGCGTTTCGGGTTCGGCGAGCCGTGCCAGCTCGGCACGCAGTTCGGGCACTCCATAGCCTTTTGCGGCGCTGGTGGCCAGCGCCTCCGGCAGGGCGGCGGGATGGCGCCGCAGCGCGGCGGCGACCGCCGCGCGCAGGGCGGCAAGCGCGGTGTCGCCGCTCTTGTCGGCCTTGGTCAGCACCACCTGATAGGGCACCGCCGCGCCGTCCAGCAGCGCGAAGATCTCCTCGTCGCTGGCCTTGATGCCGTGTCGCGAATCGACCAGCACGCAGACCCGGCGCAGGTTGGGCCGGCCCTTCAGATAGTCGACGATCAGCCCCTGCCAGCGGGCGATCGCGCTCTTCGCCGCCCGTGCGAAGCCGTAGCCCGGCAGGTCGACCAGCATCAACCGGCCGCCCAGGTCGAAGAAGTTGACCTGCTGGGTGCGGCCCGAGGGTGTTCGAGGTCCGTGCCAGGGTGGTACGGCCGGTCAGCGCGTTGATCAGGCTGGACTTGCCGACGTTGGAGCGGCCTGCGAAAGCCACCTCGGGCAGCTTCAGCGCCGGCAGCCGCGCAACCGTGTCGGCGCCGGCGACGAAGCCGCACGGGCCGGCGAACAGCCGCCGGCCTGCTTCGAGCGCGGCGGCCTCTTCGGCAGCGGTGGCGTCGCCCATGGCGATGGGATCAGGCGCTGGTTTCGCCGGCGCCCTTGGGCGAGCCGCCGTCGGGCCGGGCCGGGCGCGGCTTGGCGCCGGTGCCGCGCTGGGCGGCGCGCGCCTTCTTCGGCTTGAACGGCTTCGACGGCGCCGGCGCGGCGGCACGGGCGGCGGCGCGCTCGGCCTTCTCGCGCTCCTTGCGCTCCTCGGCCTCGCGCCGGGCCTCCTCGATCGCGCGGTCGGCCTCCGCCTTCAGCCGCGCCTGCTCCGCCGCGCCGGCCTTGCGCCCGATCGGTGCGCCCATCCGGCGCATGATCACATATTGCTGCAGCAGCGAAAGGATGTTGTTGCACGTCCAGTACAGCACCAGGCCGGCCGGGAAGCTGGCCAGGAAAAAGGTGAACACGATCGGCAGGAAGCCGAAGATCTTGGCCTGCACCGGGTCCGGCGGCGCCGGGTTCAGCTGCTGCTGCGCCCACATCGCCGCGCCCATCATCAGCGGCAGCACGCCGACCATCAGGAAGGTGGGCGGCTCCCACGGGATCAGGCCGAACAGGTTGAAGATCGTGGTCGGGTCGTGGGCGGTCAGGTCCTTGATCCACAGCACGAACGGCGCGTGCCGCATCTCGATCGAGACCAGGAACACCTTGTACAGCGCGAAGAACACCGGGATCTGCAGCAGCAGGGGCAGGCAGCCGGCGGCGGGATTGACCTTCTCCCGCTTGTACATCGCCATCATTTCCTGCTGCAGCTTCGGCTTGTCTTCCTTGTAGCGCTCGCGCAGGGCCTGCATCTGCGGGCCCAGCTTCTTCATCCGGCTCATCGACTTGTAGGACTTGTTCGCCAGCGGGAACAGGAACAGCCGCACGATCACGGTCAGGATCATGATCGCGACGCCGAAATTGCCGACGAGGCCGTGGATGAAGGTCAGCAGCAAGAACAGCGGCTTGGTCAGGAAATAGAACCAGCCGAAGTCGACCGCGCGGTCGAACAGCGGGATGCGCAGGGCATCGCCGTAGTCGTCGAGCAGGCGCACGTCCTTGGCGCCGGCGTAGAAGTGCGAGGTGACCGCCTGGCTCTCGCCCGGCGCGATCGCGGTCGGCTCGGTCTCGGCCCAGGTCAGGTCGAAGGTCGCCGCCGTCCCCGGCATGTGCGACATGGTGCCGGTGAACGGCGCGTCCTGGTCGGGAGCCAGCGCCACCAGCCAGTACTTGTCCGAGAATCCGATCCAGCCGCCGGTACTGGCGTCGGTATAGGCGCCGTCGTCGGTCAGGTCGGAATAGTCGATCTCCTCCAGGGTCTCGTCGAACACGCCGACCGCACCCTCGTGCAGCACCATGTAGTTCTCGAGCCGCGGCAGGCCCTGGCGCTCGGCCCGCGCCACCGGCGTCAGGCTCAGCGGCACGTCGCTGCCGTTGCTGACCCGCTGGGTCACCGTGAACATGTAGTCCTGGTCCAGCGTGATCACGCGCTCGAAGGTGACGCCCTGCGGGTTGGTCCAGCTCAGCGTCAGCGGTTCGCCGGCAACCAGCTCGCTGCCGTCGGCTTCCCACGGGGTCAGCGGCCCGGGCAGTTCGACGCCGTCGGGCGCGCCGGTCCAGCCGAACTCGACGAAGTAGGGCAGGTCGGTGCCCTCGGGGCTGAGCAGCACGACCTCCGGGCTCTCCGGATCGACCGTGACGTGGTAGCCGCGCAGGGTGACGTCGTCGAAGCGGGCCCCGATCAGGCGCAGCGAACCGTGGATGCGGTCAGAGACGATCGGCAGGCGCGGCGACTGCGCCGCCGTTGTTGCCGCGGCGGCGGCTTCGACCTCCGACGGGCTGATCGTCGGACCGGACGGCTGTGCCGTCTCTTCCACCGACTGCGCCCGCTGCTGCGCCTCCAGCTCGGCCTGGCGCCGTTCCTCGTTGCGCGGGATCTCGTAGAAGAACTGCCACGCCGCGATCACGGCGACCGAGACGACGATCGCCATGACCAGGTTGCGGGTGCTGCCGAAATTCTCCATGGGCTGCTGCCTTATCTTGGCTCGGTGTGCGTCGGCAGACCCGCCGCGCGCGGCGCGGGCACCGGGTCGTAGCCGTGGCCGCCCAGGGGATGGCAGCGCGCGATCCGCCGCGCCGCGAGCCAGCTGCCACGCAGCGGGCCGTGGCGCGTGATCGCCTCGATCGCATAGTTGGAACAGGTCGGCTGGAAGCGGCAGGCCATCGGCAGCACCGGCGAGACGAACAGCTGGTAGCCGCGCACGAGCCCGACCAGCGGCAGCGCAGCCAGCCGGCCAAGGCCGCGTCGTGGTGCCGGTTCGGAGGCGGCCGTTGCTGCCATCGTCCCTTAGTCCTCGGCTTCGCCCTGCGCCCGTGCGCCAGGGGCCTCGTCATTGCGCCAGCAGCCGACCTGCCGCATGGCACCGGCCAGGTCGCCCATCAGCTTGTCGAACGGCCGGGTCAGGGTGGCCCGCCGTCCGACCAGCACGTAATCGACCCCGGCCTCGCCATGCGCTGACAGCGTGGCCAGCGCCGCGGCGCGCAGCCGCCGGCGCGCCCGGTTCCGCTCGACCGCGTTGCCGACCTTGCGGCTGACCGTCAGCCCGAACCGCACGGACCCTTCCGTTGCGTCATCCGGCCGGTGCGCCGCCTGCAGCACCATGCCGGGCCGGGCAGCGCTGTTGCGTTTCGCGGCCACGCGAAGGAAATCCTGGCGGCGCTTCAACCGTTCCAGCCGCGGCGGCCGGCGCGATGCCCGTTCGGAGACGCGCGGTGCAGCGGGGCCCTGTCGGGCACCATCCACGGCGTCGGCCCGGGCCTCAGGCCGACAGGCGCTTGCGGCCCCGGGTGCGCCGGCGGTTGAGGACCAGCCTGCCGTTCTTGGTTGCCATGCGGTGGCGGAAGCCGTGACGGCGCTTGCGCACCAGGCGGCTCGGTTGATAGGTGCGTTTCACGGTGGACCCCGTCTTTGACCTGAATTCTGCCCACGGGCACGATCAAATGAAAACGCCCGCGCCCACGAAAAGGCGTCGGGCATTTCGCGTGGGCGGTGATATACGTGCCGGCCATGCGCCATGTCAATCCGCGTGGCCTTTCGGCGCAGCCGGAAGTGCGGGCGCCGGGTGACGGTTCCTGAGGGGATGCGATGGCCGGCGATGCGTTTCACGGCGGCTGCCTGTGCGGGGCGGTGCGATTCCAGGCCCGTCCGCCCAGCCGTTTCGTGGTCCACTGCCACCGCGCCTATTGCCGGACCGCGCATGGCGCCGCTTTCGTCACCTGGGTCGGCTTTCCCGACGGCCAGTTCGCGCTGACCGCCGGCAGCGCAACGGTTCGCTGGTACCGCTCGTCGGCGCAGAGCCAGAGGGGCTTCTGCACCCAGTGCGGCACCACGCTGTTCTTCCGGTCCGAGGCCGCGCCCGGCGAGACGCACGTGGTGCTGGCCGCGTTCGACGGGCCGGTCGACAGCCAGCCCACCGCCCACATTTTCTTCGACCAGCACGTGCCGTGGCTTGAGGTCGCAGACACCCTGCCCAAGGTGGACGGCAGCAGCCCGGGTCTGATGGGATATGCGGCGGTTCCGCGCCTGGATCGGACCGGCGGCGGCAGTTGACCGTCGACCCGGATCGCATCGGGCGCCCAGCGGCGCGATAAGACGCTTGCGGAATTTTACGGTGCGGCTTGTGATTTGGGCGTTCGGCGCCGGTCGTGGCACCGGCGCGATAGGGACCGGAGGATAGGCGGATGGACATGACGGTTTCCAGGCGTGCGCTGCTTCTGTCGGGCTCGGTGCTGTCCACCGCCTGGCTGGTCGGATTGCCGCGGACGGCTACGGCGGAAGAGCCCGTTACGGGCGGCACGCTGCTGGTTGCCGCCGACGGCGAGCCCCGCAACCTGAACCCGGCGATCGTCGCCTCCAACGGCGTGTTCTTCGTTTCAAGCAAGGTGGTCGAGCCGCTGGCCGAGATGGACTACGCCACCGGGCTGCGGCCGCTGCTGGCCACCGCGTGGGAGGGCGCCGTCGACGGCATGAACTTCGTGGTCAAGCTGCGCGACGGGGTGACGTGGCACGACGGCACGCCGTTCACCGCGGCCGATGTCGCCTTCTCGGCGATGCAGGTGTGGAAGCCGCTGCAGAACCTGGGGCAGGTCGTATTTGCCAACCTGGAGGCGGTGGATACGCCCGACGACCTGACCGCGGTGTTCCGCTTCGCCAAGCCGACCCCGGCACAGTTGATCGAGAATGCCCTGCCGGCGCTGACCAGCGTGCTGCCGCGTCACCTGTACGAAGGCACGGACATCGCCAACAGCGAATTCAACAACAACCCGGTCGGCACCGGGCCGTTCAGGTTCGCGGAATACCGGCCGGGCGAGTTCTACCGGCTGACCCGCAACGAGGCCTATTGGGACGCCGGCAAGCCCTATCTCGACGAGATCGTCTTCCGGCTGCTGCCGGATGCCGGCGCCAAGGCGGCGGCGCTGGAGACCGGCGACATCCACCTCGCCGCCTTCTCCGCCATTCCGCTGTACGACCTGGAGCGCATCGACGCGGTCGACGGCATCACGGTCTACACCGAGGGTTACGAGGGCATCACCTACCAGGTCACGGTGGAGGTCAACCACCGCCGTCCCGAGCTGGCCGATGTCCGCGTGCGCCGGGCGATCAAGATGGCGATCGACAGCCAGTTCATCGTCGATACCGTGTTCCTCGGCTACGGCGCCGCGGTCGCGACCGGTCCGATCCCGCAGACGGCGACCGACTTCTACGATGCCGGCGCGGCCCAGCCCGGCTTCGACGCGGCCGCGGCGGAGGCCCTGCTCGACGAGGCGGGCTATCTGCGCGGCGACGACGACATGCGCTTCGCGCTGCGGCTGCGCCCGGCGCCGTGGTTCGAGCAGACCCGGGCGACCGGCGACTATGTGCGCCAGGCGCTGAAGGGGATCGGCATCGATGTGGAGATCGTGACCGCCGACCCGGCCGGCCATATCGCCGCCGTCTACACCGACCACGATTTCGACCTCGCCATCGGCTCGCCGGTCTACCGCAACGACCCGGCGATCTCGACCACCATCCTGTTCCAGGGTGGGCTGCCCGACGGCGTGCCGTTCTCAAATCAGTATGGCTATGACGACGAAGCGATGAACGCGGTGATCGCGGAGGCCGCGCAGGCGGTCGACCCGCTGGCCCGGATCGCGATGTACGAACGGTTCCAGCAGCTGGCCGCCGAGCAGCTTCCGCTGCTGAACCTGGTCGAGTTCACCTTCACGACCGTCGCCAGCGACCGGGTGCGCAATGCCCAGAACAACCCGCGCTGGGCGACGTCGTCCTGGGCCGACACCTGGCTGGCCCAGGGCTGACCCTGGCCTGACCCGCGGCGTCCGCGATCCGGCGCCATGGGCCCGCGGGCCGCACGACTGGCGGGCCGGCGGCTGGTCCACGCGCTGCCCGTCGTCCTGATCGTCGCCACCGGCGTCTTCGGCCTGTTGGAGCTGGCGCCGGGCGATGCGGTCGACGCCTATCTCGCCGGCACCGGCAGCGGCGACGCCGCCTTCGCCGAGCGGCTGCGCCAGGACTGGGGGCTCGACCGTTCGCTGGTCACCCGCTTCCTGGTGTATCTGGAGGCGCTGGTCACCTTCGACTTCGGCTGGTCGGTGGCGATGAGCGCGCCGGTCGCCGATGCCATCCTCGACCGGCTGCCCAACACCCTGCTGATGATGGGCTCGGCCATCGTGCTGTCGGCGGCGCTGGGCTCGGTCTTGGGCGGGATCGCCGCGCTGCGCCGCGGCAGTGCGGTCGATACCGGCATCACCGTCGGGGCGCTGATCCTGAACGCGATGCCGAACTTCTGGCTCGGCCTCGTCTTCATCGTGCTGTTCGTGATCAAGCTGTCGCTGTTCCCGCTGGGCGGGATGGAGAGCATCGACGGCCCGACCGGCCTGCTCGGCCGCGCGGCCGACATGGCCTGGCACCTGGTGCTGCCGGTGCTGACCCTGGCGCTGACATACATGGCGCTGTACCTGCGCCTGATGCGCGGCGCGATGATCGAGACCCAGGCCAGCGACTGGGTCCGCGCCGCCCGCGCCCGCGGCATTCCGCGCCGCCGCCTGGTGCTGCGCCACATCGCCCGGCCGGCGCTGCTGCCAGTGGTCACCATGCTGGGGCTGCAGACCGGCAACCTGCTCGGCGGCAGCGTCGTGGTGGAGAACGTTTTCGCCATCCCGGGGCTGGGCAGCCTCGCCTACGAAGCGGTGCGGCAGCGCGACCTGGCGCTGGTCGCCGGCATCCTGCTCGCCGGCACGCTGCTGGTCATCGCGGTCAACCTCGTGGTCGACATCGCCTACGCCTGGCTCGACCCCCGCGTCGCCGACGAACGCCGGCCGGGCGCGCGGGCATGAGCGGACGCTGGGGCCCGGGCGGCTGGTTCGGTGCAGCCGGCCTGGGCGGCCTTGCGCTGCTGGCGCTGCTGGCCGGCTGGCTGGCGCCGGGCGATCCGCTCGACATCGTCGGCCGGCCGCTGCAGGCGCCGTTCGCGGACTGGCGGGTCCCGCTGGGCACCGACCAGCTCGGCCGCGACGCTTTCGCCGCGCTGGTCCATGGCGCCCGCGTGTCGCTGATCGTCGGCCTGGCTGCGGCGGCAGCGGCGATCGGCATCGGCATGCTGGTCGGCACGGTCGCCGGCTTCCTCGGCGGCTGGCTCGACGACGTGCTGATGCGGCTGACCGAGGCGTTCCAGACCGTCCCGACATTCCTGCTGGCGCTGGCCATGGTCAGCGTGCTCGGCGCCAACACCGCCAACATCGTGCTCGCGATCGCGGTCTCGTCCTGGCCGGCGACCGCCCGGCTGGTGCGGGCGGAGGTGCTGTCGCTGAAGTCGCGCGACTATGTCGATGCGGCGCGGATCGCAGGGATGCGGCC
The DNA here is from genome assembly GCA_041396705.1 of Alphaproteobacteria bacterium. Classification (NCBI taxonomy): domain Bacteria; kingdom Pseudomonadati; phylum Pseudomonadota; class Alphaproteobacteria; species Alphaproteobacteria bacterium. Next base: position 5,460 of record JAWKYB010000016.1, on the reverse strand, counting down.
GCTGGCCATCGCCTTCGCCGAGGTCCTGCCGGGTGCGCTGCAGCCGGTGGTGGCGCTGGTCGGTGTCACGGTCGGCGCCGCCGTGCTGGTCGAATCCGCCCTCGCCTTCCTCGGGCTCGGCGACCCCAACCAGGTCAGCTGGGGCGGCATGGTCGCCAACGGCCGCGCGGTGCTGCGCACCGCCCCGCATCTGGTCGCCATTCCCGGCGCGGCGGTGGCCCTGACCGTGCTGTCGGTCAGCCTGCTCGGCGATGCGCTGGCCGACAGGCTGGCGACGCGACGGCGGCCCGGGCCGTGAACCCGGCAGCGGAACCGGCGCTCGCCGTCGACGGCCTGGGCGTGCGCTTCGGCGGCGCCGTCGCGGTCGACGGGGTCTCGCTGACACTGGCCGGCGGGGCGGTCACGGCGCTGATCGGCGAAAGCGGCTCGGGCAAGAGCGCGACACTGCTGGCGATCGCCGGCCTGCTGCCGGCCACTGCCGTCGTCTCGGGCGCAGTCCGCCTGCAGGGCCGCTCCCTGCTGGACATGGCGGAGACCGAACGCGAGCGCACGCGCGGCGCCGGCATCGGCATGGTGTTCCAGGATCCGGCCGGCAGCCTGAACCCGGTGCTCAGCGTCGGCAACCAGGTCGACGAGGTGCTGGCCGTGCATCGCGGGTTGCGCGGTCGCGCGGCGCGCCGGGAAACCGAGCGTCTGCTGGCCCAGGTCGGCATCGGCGACGCGTCGCGCCGGGCCCGCGCCTATCCGCACCAGCTGTCGGGCGGGATGAAGCAGCGTGTCGCCATCGCCGCGGCGCTTGCCGCCGGGCCGGCGGTGATCCTCGCCGACGAGCCGACCACCGCGCTGGATGCGACGGTACAGGCGCAGGTGCTCGACCTGCTGCGCGGCCTGGTCGCAAAGGAAGGCGTGGCGCTGCTGCTGGTGACCCACGATCTGGCTGTCGCCGCGGCGGTGGCGGACCGCGTCGCGGTCATCTACGCCGGCCGCATCGTCGAGGAGCGCACCACCGCGGCCCTGGTCGAGCGGCCGGCGCATCCCTACAGCCGGGCGCTTGCCGAAGCCGCGCTGCCCTTCGTCGCGCAGGGCGCGGCCGGCCGCGGCCGGCTGCCCGAGCTGCCGGGCCGGATGGCGCCCGCCGGCGGGACCGGCTGCGCCTTCGCGCCGCGCTGCGCCCTGGCGCTCGACCGGTGCCGGGCCGAGGCGCCGCGCCTGGAGGATGTCGAAGACGGCCTGGTGGCCTGCTGGCGTGCCGGCGAGGCGGAGCGATGAGCACGCTCGCCCTGGCCGGCATCGTCCGCCGCTTCGGCCGCGGCGCCCATGTCGCGCGTGCGCTCGACGGCGTCGACCTGGCACTGTGCGCGGGCGAGATCGTCGGCCTGGTCGGCGAGTCCGGCTGCGGCAAGAGCACGCTGGCGCGGATCGCCGTCGGCCTCGACCGCCCCGATGCGGGCACCGTGCTGTGCGACGGCCGCCCGCTGTTCGGCGACCGCGGCCGGGTCGCGCGGCCGATGCGCCAGCGTATCCAGCTGGTCTTCCAGGAGCCGCTCGCCTCGTTCAACCCGCGCCGCACGGTGGGCGGCTCGATCGCCATGCCGCTGCGCGCACTGCGCATGGCTGACGGCGACACCGGCGCAGCCGTGGCGGCGTTGCTGGAGCAGGTCGGTCTCGACCCGGGCCTCGCCCGGCGACGGCCGCATGCGCTGTCCGGCGGCCAGCTGCAGCGGGCGGCGATCGCCCGGGCCCTGGCGCCGCGGCCGGACTTCCTGGTCTGCGACGAGCCGGTCGCCTCGCTCGACGTCTCGGTCCGGGCCCAGGTCCTCAACCTGTTGCTCGACCAGTGGCGCGAGCGCGGCGTCGGCATCCTGTTCATCAGCCACGACCTCGGCGTGGTGCGGCGGATCGCCGATCGGGTGGCGGTGATGTATCTGGGCCGGGTGGTCGAAATCGGGGCCGGCGAAACGGTCTGGGCGGCCCCGGCCCACCCTTATACCCGCGCACTGGCGGCGGCGGTGCCGGCCGGCCGTGCGGACCGGGCCGGCCCCGGGCTCAGGCTGGGCGGCGAGCCGCCCCGTCCGTATGCGGTGCCCGCCGGCTGCCGCTTCCACCCGCGCTGTCCGCTGGCGGTCGACCGCTGCCGGCGCGAGGATCCCGCCCTGCGGCCGCTAGCGTCCGGCCGGATGGCGGCCTGCCACCTGGCCGGTTGAATGCAGCTGCCGGCCGCTCAGGCCGCCTCCTCGCGGCGGCGATAGGCGATCTGGCAATGGGCGTCGCAATAGGGCCGGCCGCTGGACGACGGCGCGCCGCAGAAGCGGAACTCGTCCTGGCCCGGGTCGCCGATCGGCCACTGGCAGGTCGGGCCGCGATAGCCCTCCGGCGCCGGTTGCGGCTGGATCGCCAGCAGGCGGCGCTCCGCCTCGCTCAGCCGCGGTACCGCCGGCTTTTCCGGTTTGGCGCGGGGCGCGGCGACCGGGCGGCGCCGGGCCGCCGGGCGGCGGGGCGCCGGCTTCTTCTTCGGGCGCGGGACGCCGGGCTGGCCGGCCTTGATCGGCGACGGGCGGCTCGACAGGCCGAGGCGATGCGCCTTGCCGATCACCGCGTTGCGGGTCACCTCGCCCAGGATCGCCGCGATCTGGCTCGCGCTATGACCCTGTTCCCACAGTTGTTTGAGTTCGGCGACCCGTTCCTCCGTCCACGCCATATCGCTGACCCTTCGTCTTGACAGTTGAACATGTCACGCACACCCGAGGCTCGGCTCTGTCCGCCCCCCAGACAGCCACTAGATATGGTGAAGAAGCACGCGGAACCTACCACACCGAGTGGTTAACAGCCACGATTTTCTTATCCACAGCAAGGGCCGACTCGGCACCGCACGGGCCCGAGTCGGAGTTGCCTATTCGGTCAAAGGCTTGGCCTGTTCGACCGACTCCCGGCTGGCATCCTCGGCCCGGGCCCGCTGGATCAGATACAGGTTGCGGGCATAGACCGCGGAATTGAAAACGTTGCCCAGGATGAACACCGGGTCCTCGCGGTAGACCGCATAGGCGAGCAGCACGATGGCGCCGCCCATCGACAGGTACCAGAACGAGATCGGGATCACGCTGCGCCGCTCGCGCTCGCTGGAGAACCACTGCACCAGCCAGCGCACGAAGAACAGGCCCTGGCCGGCGAAGCCGATCGTCAGCCACAGCGTCTCGACCGAGAAGATCTCGCTCCACTCGTATCCGAACATGGATCTCTACAGCTCGTCTATCCTGCTGGGCCGGCGACTGCGCCGGTTCAGCCACATCACGCCGCGCAGATCGGCGATGCCGACCCACAGCCGGTTCATCACCCCGTATTTCGATTGCCCGCGCGAGCGGGGCCGGTGATTCACGTCGATGAATCGTACGGCATAGCCCTCGCGTTTGACCAGTGCGGGAAGAAAGCGATGGATGTGGTCGAAATAGGGCAGGGCGAGGAAACACTCGCGCGCGATCAGTTTCAGGCCGCAGCCGGTGTCGACGCAATCGTCGTCGAGCAGCCGCCGGCGCAGGCCGTTGGCGATGCGCGAGGAGCGGCGCTTGACCCAGCTGTCGCGCCGCTTGGCGCGCTGGCCGGCGACCATGCCGAGCGGCCGCTGGTCCGGGCTGCCGCGTTCGAACAGCGCGATCAGCGCCGGGATGTCGGCCGGGTCGTTCTGGCCGTCGCCGTCCAGCGTCACGATCAGGCTGCCGCGGGCGTGGAGGATGCCGGTGCGGATCGCCCGGCTCTGGCCGCAGCTTTCGGCGTGGCGCAGCCGGCGCAGCCGCGGATAGCGGCCGGCCGCCTCGGCCAGCACCCGCGGGGTGGCGTCGCCGCTGCCGTCGTCGACATAGACGATCTCGTGGTCGGGGTGGCCTGCCAGCGCCGCGTCGATCTCCGCGATCAGCGGCAGGACGTTGTCCTCCTCGTCCTTCACCGGCACGACGACGGAGATGCGCGGCCGGGCCGCGCTCAGCTCCGGCGTCTCGTGGGGCATGCCCGAACTCCCTGACCTCTGCGACGGGGGCCTGCGCGACGGGTGACGCGCCGCCGCGCCGCGCGGCTGCACATAGCATCGCGGCGGCGCCGGCACAATCCGCCGGCACGGCGCGGCGGGGTGCGACAATCGGACTATGCCTGCCGTGCCGCTGTGTTAATCTCCGCCCGGCGACGCGGCGCGCACGCCGCGGGCCGTCCACGGGGGTGAAAGCAGTCGATCCCCGGCGGTAGGCAGGCCGCCGGGCACGGAAGGGAAAGGGGTTTCGATGACCGACACCACGACGGCGCCTGTCGCCACGCTGACGATGACGGAAGTGCCGGCTGAGGCGTTGAAGACGCTGGCGGAGCCCGCCGCGAACATCGTGCCCTACGAGGCGGCGGAGGCCGAGGAGAAGCAGCGGATCGAGGCGCTGATCGGCCAGCTCGACATGCACAACACCCAGTCGATCATCGCCTTCGGCGTCGACGCGCAGCGCCACGTCACCGAGGTGTCCGAGACCATGCTCGAGGGCGTGCGCAACAAGGACACCGGTCCGGCCGGCGAGGCGCTCAACAACATGATGCTGAAGGTCCGCGGCCTCGACATCGAAGACCTGAAGGACGGCAAGAAGCCGGGCTGGCTGGCCCGGCTGTTCGGCGCGATCTCGCCGGTCGCCCGCTTCGTGCAGCAGTACGAGACCGTCGGCAGCCAGATCGAGAGCCTGTCCGGCACGCTGGAGGGCCACAAGCAGCAGCTGCTGAAGGACATCCTGCTGCTCGACCGGCTCTACGACACCACCCTGGACTATTTCCACACCCTCGCCGACTACATCGCCGCCGGCGACGAGAAGCTGCGCCGCCTCGACGCCGACGAGATTCCGGCGCTGGCCAAGATCGCCGACGAATCCGGCGACATGGTCGACGCGCAGAAGCTGCGCGACCTGCGCTCGGCCCGCGACGAGCTGGAGCGCCGGGTCCACGACCTGAAGCTGACCCGGCAGGTCACCATGCAGTCGCTGCCCAGCATCCGGCTGGTGCAGGAAAACGACAAGATGCTGGTCAACAAGATCCAGTCGTCGCTGCTCAACACCATCCCGCTGTGGAAGACCCAGCTGGCGCAGGCGGTGACCATGTACCGCGCCGCCGAGGCGGGCGAGACCGTCAAGGCGGTGCACGACCTCAACAACGAGCTGCTGGCGGCCAACGCCGCCAATCTGCGCACCAGCAATGCGCAGATCCGCGAGCAGATGGAGCGCGGGGTCTATGACATCGAGGTGATCAAGAAGGCCAATGACGAGCTGATCGCCACCATCCAGGACAGCATTCGCATCGCCGAGGAAGGCAAGGCCAAGCGCGCCGCCGCGGAGCGCGAGCTGGCCGATACCGAGACGAAGCTGAAGACCGCACTGAAGACCGCCGCCCAGGCGGCCGCCTGACCGTGGCGTGGGGGGCCGGCCCCCGCCCCGCCCCCCCCCCCCCCGT
>JAWKYB010000015.1 GCA_041396705.1 Alphaproteobacteria bacterium | reverse complement strand
GCATCGATGGCGACCAGCGGGTCGGCGCCCATCCACATCAGGTGGCTGGGGTCGAGGTTGGCGCCGACCACCGGGCCGACGGCCTCGCGCAGGCGCAGCAGCCCGGGCACGTTGTAGACCAGCTGGTTGCCGTGAATCTCCACCGCCAGCCGCGAGACGCCGTTGTCCTCGGCGCGGGCGACCAGGTCGCGCCAGTAGGGCACCAGCTTCTCGCTCCACTGCCAGGCGACGATCTCGCCGGTCTCCGGCGGCCAGGACGAGACGATCCAGTTCGGCGTGCGGTCGCCGGGCGCGCCCTCGGGCAGGCCGGACATCAGCACCACCTTGCCGACGCCGAGCAGGCCGGCGAGCCGGATTGTGTCGTGCAGCACCTGCGACTGGCGGGCGCCGTCGGTCGGGTGCAGCTGGTTGCCGTTGGCGTTGAGCGCGATCAGCTCCAGCCCCTGGGCGGCGATGGCGTCGAGGAAGCCGCGGCGGGCGCCGGCGTCGGCCAGCAGGCCGGCCAGATCCAGGTGCGGCGCCGAGGACCAGTTGCCAGCATTGACCTCGACGCCCTGCACGCCGAGCCGGGCGGCGGTGGCCAGCATGTCGTCGAACGGCAGGTGGGCGAGCGAGTCGGAAACGAGCCCGATCTTCATGGTGGGGTGGTCCTCAAGGGCGTTGCGATGGGTGGGTAAGAAGGCGGAAGCGGGGCCGAAGTCAATCGGCTCGATCGCGGCGGCAGGCGTCGGCCGGCACCGGCGATGCCGCCATCAGCTCCGGCCGGCGGCGGTCATCAGGCGCGCCCGCTTTTCCTGCATGCGCGCGTCCATCAGGGCGTCGCCGGCCTTGGTGCCGTCGTGCCAGCTGCCGCACCACTTATCCAGCGGGATGCCGCCGTCGGAGTAGTTCACCTCGAAATACTTGTGGTGGAGGTAGTGGGCGAAGGCGTGGGTCGGGATCGCCAGCCGGCCGACGACGATGCGGTCGAAGCCGATATGGCCGACCACGGCGCCGAAACCGGCCACATAGATGTGGAACAGCGCCAGCAGCGGGTGCGACGGCACCACCAGGTGGATCAGCGCGCCGGACCAGTAGAGCAGGTGCTCCACCGGGTGCATCGACAGGCTGGACCACGGGCTGGGATTGACCGAGTTGTGGTGCACCGCATGCACCCGGCGATAAAGCCACGGCGTGTGGATCAGCCGGTGGATGCAGAAGAAGTGCAGGTCGTGCAGCATCGGGATCAGCAGCGCGAACGCGACCAGCCAGACCGCGTTGTCCGACCAGCTCACCCAATTGCCCCAGCCGTTGGCGAACGCCCACAGGATTAGCACCTCATAGGCGGTCCAGATCGGCACGCCGAAGCCGAAGGTGCGGATCATGTTGTCGACGGTTTGGCTGCGGAACAGGAACACGTCGCTGCGGTTGTCGGCCGGCCAGCGCGCGTTGTAGCGGAACTGCCCGCCCTGCGCGCGGCGCAGGTACAGCGGCAGCTCGAACGCGCCGTAGAACAGCAGCACGGCGACCATGTTGCGGACCAGCAGCCACGCGATCCATCCGGCCGACAGCGTCTTCATGGTCGCGATGTCCGGCGTCAGCCAGAACCAGAAGGCGGCCGCGATGGCGAAGAACAGCGCGGCCCACGGCAGGACATAGTGCGGCAGCCATCTCAGGATGGCGAGCGGCCGCGGCGGGAACGCCAGCAGCGGCGCCGGGGCGATCGGGTCTTTCGGGCGCCAGTCGCCACGCTTGTCGCGAAGGCCATAGGCGAGGTCGTCGATGCTGCTCATGCGTACGCTCCGGCGGGCATCCGGCGGCTCCGCACGCGCGGCCGTGCCCCTTCGCACTCATTTTGCGCCTTGTTGCGCACGCTTCTATCGCGTATGACCGCAAATTGCGACATCACAGTTGCCTCATTATGAGGCGAAGCGGGCAGGCGGCGCGCGTGCCCGGCCCGCTGGCAGGTCAGGGAACAGGGCAGCCATGAACGAGGTCACCGAGCGCCAGCGCCGCGCGTCGATCAAGGAGATCGCGCGCGCCACCGGCTACTCGCGGGCGACGGTCGACCGGGCGCTGAACGGGCGCGGCCGGGTGCATCCCAGCACCCGACAGCAGATCCACGCGGCGTGCGCGCGCCTCGACGGCACCGGCGCCGCGGCCCAGTGCGCGTCGGCGCCGGTCGACATGGTGATGCAGGCCGGACGCGGCTTCGCCGACGAGGTGCTGCGCATCGTCGACGAGGACGGCCTGCCGGTGGCGCCGAACGACCTGTACCAGCAGGGCGAGGCAGCGGTCCATGCCGCGCTGGCCGCGGCCTGCGCCGACACGGCCCGGCCGCTGCTGGCCATCGTCAAGAACGACGCCGCCACGGTCAAGATCCTGTCCGCCGCCCGTCAGCGCGGCAAACGCGTGGTGGCGATGGTGTCGGACCTGGACCCGGCAGCGCGCGATGCCTTCGTCGGCATCGACGACCGGGCCGCCGGCCAGACGGCGGCCTTCCTGATCGGAAGCCTGCTGCGCGACCGCGACGCCCGTGTCGGCGTGGTCGTCGGCAGCGCCAGCTTCCGCTGCCACGAGGACCGCGAGATCGGCTTCCGCACCCAGCTGCGCAGCCAGGCGCCGCGGTTGGTGCTCAGCGATGTCGTCAAGGGCGACGATTCGCCGGAGAAGACCCGGCAGGCGGTGCGTGCGCTGCTCGACGCCGAGCCGGACATGGCCGCGATCTACAACGTCGCCGGCGGCAATGTCGGGCTGGCCCAGGCACTGCGCGAGGCCGGGCGGGCGGGCGACATCTTCGTGGTCGCCCACGAGACCAACCGCAACACCGTGCCGCTGGCGGAGCAGGGCGTGCTGCATTTCCTGCTCGGCCAGGACACGGCGCTGATGCTGGCGCGGGCGCTGGCGCTGTCCACCGCGCCGGCGCTGATCGCGGCCGAGACGATCTCGCACGTGCCGTGCGCGATCTTCACCCGGTTCAACGTGAAGACGGCGGCGACGGAAGGCCAAGGCGATGACTGATGCGACGATCGGCAAGCGCGACAAGCGTGGCGACTGGCGGCCGCCCTATCTGTTGAGGCTGCCGGCGCTGTTCGCCTGGCCGCCGCAGCCGCTGGGGGTGCTCAAGTGGCTGTTCGGCTTTCCCGGCTATCTGTGGCCGTGGAACGCGCTGTTCCTCGGCGTGGCGATGCTGTCGTGGTTCCTGCTGACGCCGAGCCTGGCCAGCATGCAGACGCTCGAGGTCGGCTGGATCGCGCTCATCCTCGCGCGCAATGCGGCGCTGACCGCGCTGATCGTCGGCGGCTGGCACACCTACTTCTACATCTTCAAGCGCCAGGGCACCGCTTACAAGTACACCAACCGGCCGCTGGCCACGGACAACGACGCCTTCCTGTTCCGCAACCAGGTCCGCGACAACATGTTCTGGACCTTTGCCAGCGGCGTCCCGATCTGGACCGCGTACGAGGTGCTGACACTGTGGTTCTATGCCAATGGCTGGATCCCGTTCGTCAACTGGGAGACCAACCCGGTCTGGTTCGTCGTGCTGCTGATGCTGATCCCGGCGATCCGCGAGATGCACTTCTACTGGATACACCGGCTGATCCACTGGGCTCCGCTGTACCGCACGGTGCATCACCTGCACCACCGCAACGTCAACATCGGCCCGTGGACCGGGCTTTCCATGCACCCGGTCGAGCACCTGCTGTACTTCTCCGGCGTGGCGCTGCACTGGGTGCTGGCCTCGCACCCGATCCACGCCCTGTTCCACATGCAGCATGCCGCCTTCTCGCCCTCGTCGGGGCATTGCGGCTTCGACCGGCTCTCGATCGGGCGCGGCGGCAAGGCGGTGATGATCGACAACTACTTCCACTATCTCCACCACCAGTATTTCGAGTGCAACTACTCGGGCGACGGCATGCCGGTGTTCGACAAGGTGTTCGGCACGTTCCACGACGGCTCGCCCGCCGCGCAGGAACGGATGAACGCCCGCTTCATCGCGCGCGCCCAGGCGATGGGGAAATAGGCCGGCCGCCGCCCCGCGCGGCGGGCATCGACCGGACGACGGGCGGGGCGTTATGGTTCGCGCGCCGGGCAGCGGCTCGCGAACCGGCACGACACATCAAGCCGAAGGGAAGAAGCGAATGAGCCTGGGTATCGGGGTGATCGGCGCCGGGGTGATGGGCGCGGACCACGTGCGCACCATCGCCAATCACGTGGCCGGCGCGCACGTCGTGGCGGTCTCCGACCGCGATCGCGCCCGGGCGGAGGCGGCCGCCGCCTCGGCGCCGGGGGCGCGGGCCGAGACCGAGGCGGAGGCGCTGATCGCGGCGGCGGACGTCGAGGCGGTGGTGGTCGCCTCCCCCGACGACACCCACAAGCCGTACACGCTGGCCTGCATCGCCGCGGGCAAGCCGGTGCTGTGCGAGAAGCCGCTGGCACCGACCGTGGCCGACTGCCTGCCGGTGATCGAGGCCGAGCAGGCGGCCGGGCGGCGGCTGGTGCAGGTCGGCTTCATGCGCCGATTCGACCCGGCCTATGTCGACATGAAACGCCGGTTCGGCGAGGGCGGCCTGGGGCCGGCCCTGCTGGTGCACTGCATCCACCGCAACCAGACCGCGCCGTCGTTCTTCACCGGGCTGATGTCGATCACCAATGCCACGGTGCACGAGTTCGACATCATGCGCTGGCTGCTGGGCGCGGAGATCGCCACCATCCAGGTCTGGACCGGGCGTGCCGGCCCGGCCGGCAGGGACGACCCGGTGCTGATCGTGATCGAGACCGATGCCGGCCAGCTGATCGATATCGAGTTCTTCGCCAACGCCGGCTACGGCTACGACATCCGCACCGAGATGGTGTGCAGGAACGGCACGCTGTCGATGGAGGCGCCGCACCGCAGCGAGCTGCGGCTGGCCGGCGCCCCGGCCTTCGATTTCGCCCAGGACTGGCGGCCACGCTTCGCCGATGCCTATCGCCTGCAGATGCAGGGTTTCGTCAACGCGATCGCCGGCGGCAAGCCGGTCGGCGCCAGCGCCTGGGACGGGCTGGTGGCCAGCGCGGTCGGGGATGCCGGCTGCAAGGCGCTGGAGCGCGGACAGGCGGTCAGGGTGGAGCTGCCGCCGCGCCCGGCGTTCTACGCCTGAGCGCCGGCCGGTCCTTCCGCCCGCGCGCACCGGCATGTGACCGATGCCACCGCGGCCGGTGCCGGTGCGCGCGAGCCTGGGCATTGGCCGGCGGCGGGTGTTCGCCGGCTTCATGCGCGCATGCGGGGGAGGACACGATGCCGTTTTTCAGCCCGGAATGGGTGACCGAGGCGCCGATCACGCAGGTCGGACCGGCCGCGATGGGCCTGCTGGTCAAACAGTTCAACGACAACCTGGCAGCATTCCGTGCCGATGGCATCGGCGATGACGACGTCGACCGCTGGAACCGGCGGATCGCGAACAGCACGTCCATCGCCAACGGCGCGCTCCGCGTCGCCGGCCGCGATGCGTCCGCGCTCAGCTACGTCTACAAGTTCATGGGGGTGCCGGTCGGCTTCCTCAGCCTGTCGGACCTGGAGCCAACCTACATCAACGACATCACCGCCCATCCCGGTGCCGCCAACGCCGGCGGCATCCTGCTGGAGTTCGCGGTCAATTTCTCGGCGCGGCGCGGCCATGGCGGCCGGATCGAGCTCTACTCGCTGAACGCCGAATCCTCCGCCTTCTACCTGGACCACGGGTTCACCCGCGACGATCCGACCGACACCGACGGCGGAAACATGGCGCTCGACCCGGCGAGCGCGCATGGACGCGGCTACTGGACCCGGGTCGGCGAGACATGGCGGCTGAGCCGCTATCTCGGCCAGAAGATCCTGAACATGAAGATGTCGAAGCCGCTGCCGAAGCCGCCACTCTGAGCCCGCCTGCCGCACGGTCGCGCTTGACGCATGCGGCGCTGAGGTGGAACGTTCCGGCAAAGGCCTACAGGCCGAAACGTTTCGGGCGCCTGCGCCACGGGACTTTCCCCTCTGGCGGCACCCGGAAAGGCGGGCTCGCCGTTGCGAGCCGCCTCAAAAAAGGGGAGGACGACCATGATCCGACGCGACTTTCTGTTGGCGGTCAGCGCCATCGGTGTGGCGAGTTCGCTCGCGGCCGCCGGCAATGCCCTGGCGCAGGATGCGCCGACCATCGCCGTGCTGCCGAAGACGATCATCGGCGACGTGTTCATGACCAACATGGCCAATTTCGCCCAGGCCAAGGGCGAGGAGCTGGGCGCCAATGTCGAGATCTTCGGGGTGGCGAGCCACAGCGCGGTCGAGGAACAGATCTCGATCATGGAGACGCTGATCTCGCGCAAGGTCGACGCGATCATCCTGGCGGCGGTCGACTCGCGCGGCCTGGCGCCGGCGGTGAACCGGGCGACCGAGGCCGGCATCCCGGTGATCCTGGCCGATTCCGGCGTCGAGGGCGCCAACTACGTGACGGTGGTGCAGACCGACAACATCCGCGCCTCCGGCCTTGCCGCCGACTATGCGGCGGCGCTGCTGAGCTACAAGGGCCAGGTCGCACAGCTGGAGGGCGAGACGTCGTCGGAGACCGCCCAGCTGCGCCGCGACGGCTTCCATGAGACCATCGCCAAGTACCCGGACATCGAGCTGGTCAGTTCGATCACCGGCCACTGGACCACGCCGGGCGGCGTGGAGGCGACCGAGGCGATCCTGCAGGCGAACCCGGACGTCGACCTGATCTTCGCGTCCAGCGACCTGATGGCGGTCGGCGCGTCCATCGTGCTGGAGCGGGCCGGGCGCGACGATGTGATCGTCGTCGGCTTCGACGGGATCGCGGAAGGCACCGACCTGATCATCGAGGGCAAGGCCGCCGGCGACGTGGCGCAGAATGCCCGCGGCATGGGCGAGCTGTCGGTCGAGATCGCGATGCAGATCATCAGCGGCGAGAAGTCGGCGGACGACTTCCCGCCGTTCATCGATTCCGGCATGACGCTGGTGCATCCGTGGAACGTGCACGCCTACCGCGAAGCGGCGCTCGGCATCGCGCGCCCCGAATAGGCCCATCCGCAAGCGGGGCGCCCGGCCGAACGGGCGCCCCATTTCTCGCAGGATCAGATCCTTGGACGCATTGGCAGACGATGCGCCGCTGGTGGAGATGCGCGGCATCTCCAAGTTCTTCGGCGGCGTTGCCGCGCTGCGGGCGGTCGACTTTGCCGTCCGCGGCAACGAAGTGGTGGCGCTGCTCGGCGACAACGGCGCCGGCAAATCCACGTTGATCAAGGCGCTGTCCGGGTGCAGCCGCCCGACGAGGGCGCGATCCTGCTCGACGGCCGTCCGGTCCACCTGGACACGCCGAAGGCGGCGAAGGCGGCCGGAATCGAGACCGTCTACCAGGACCTCGCGCTGTGCGACAACCTGGACGTGACCGCCAACCTGTTCCTCGGCCGCGAGTTGCGCCGCGGCCTGCTCGGCCCGCTCCTGGCGGTGTTCGACAAGGCGCGGATGAACCGCGACGCCCAGGCGCTATTCGACCGGCTCAATATCGAGATCCCGTCGCTGCGCACCGCGGTGCGGCATCTGTCCGGCGGCCAGCGCCAGTCGATCGCGATCGCCAAGGCGGTCTACGGCAAGGCGCGGGTGCTGATCATGGACGAGCCGACGGCGGCGCTCGGCGTGGTGCAGACCGAGAAGGTGCTGCGGCTGGTGCGCGACCTGTGCGCCTCCGGCATCGCCGTCATCTACATCAGCCACATCATGGAGGACGTGTTCAAGGTGGCCGACCGCATGGTCGTGCTGAAGAACGGGCGGCGCGTCGGCGAGCGGCTGGCCGGCGAGACCGACCGCGACGAAGTGGTGCGGATGATGATCACCGGCGTCGACGAACGCGCCCACGGCGGGGAGGCGGCCCGATGAGCGCCCCGGAGCGCAGGCCGGGCCAGGGCCGGGTGCTGGCCTGGCAGCTGATCGACAGGCTCGGCGCCATCGCCATCCTGATCGTGATCCTGATCGGCATGTCGATCGCCTATGCCGACTTCGTCACCGTCGACAACATGCTGACCATCGGCGTGCAGGCGACGACGCGGGCGATCCTGGCGATCGGCGTGACGCTGGTGATCATCTCCGGCGGCATCGACCTCAGCGTCGGCACCGGCATGTCGCTGTGCATGGTGGTGATGGGCGTGTTCAGCATCTACTGGGAACAGTCGATGGTGCTGGCCGGCGCGATGGCGCTCGCGACCGGGGCGGCGATCGGCCTGGTCAACGGCCTGATCATCACTTTCGGCGGCCTGCCGCCGTTCATCGCGACGCTCGGGATGCTCGGCATCGCCCAGGGGATCGCGCTGCTGCTCAGCGAGGGCTACTCGATGTACGGCTTCCCGGCCGAGTTCGAGTTCGTCGCCGGCGGCAGCGTGGCCGGCATTCCGCTGCCGCTGCTGATCCTGGCCGCGATCGGCCTGCTGATGCTCTACGTGTTCCAGCAGAGCCGGATCGGCCGCTACGCCTATGCCATCGGCGGCAGCGAGGAGGCGTCGCGGCGCAGCGGCATCGGCGTGACCGGCTACAAGATCGCCATCTACGTGACCTGCGGGCTGATGGTCGGCGCCTCGTCGATCGTGCTCGCCTCGCGGATCAACTCGGCCCATCCCGGCATCGGCTTCGGCTACGAGCTCGACGCCATCGCGGCGGCGGTGATCGGTGGCGCCAGCCTGCAGGGCGGTCGCGGCTCGGTCGGCGGCGCAATCATCGGCGCGATCATCATGGCGACGATCCGCTTCGGCTTGAACGTGCTCGGCATGTCGCCGTTCGTGCAGCAGATCGTGATCGGCGTGATCCTGATCGCCGCGGTCTATCTGGACACGCTGCGGGTGAAGCAGGAGGTGCGCCTCAGCCGGCTGCGCGCCCACTGACGGTGGGCGCCGCGCCTGTGGCGCCGGATCAGCCGCGCAGGGCCGCCGCGATCGTCTCGGCGTGTGCGCCGCCGATCGGTCCGGTGCCCGCCGACCGGAGGTCCTCGGGTCCGGGCAGGGTCGGCGTGGGGAGGGTGGGCCCGTGCTGGCGCGCCGCCTGCTCCGGCACTGCGGCCAGGCTGTCGCGCCCGTTCAGCGGGCGGCTGCCGCCGCGTTGCGCCGAGCGCGACGCCGGCAGCGTGAAGCGCACCGTGGAACCGACGCCGACCTCGCTCTGGATTGCGATCGCGCCGCCATGGATCTCGACGAACTGCTTCGTCAGCGCCAGGCCCAGGCCGGTGCCCTGCATCTCCGCCCGGCGATAGGCGTTCTCCAACTGGACATAGGCCGCGAAGGCGGCGCTGATCTGCTCCGGCGGCATGCCCCACCCGCTGTCGACCACGCTGACCACGGTCTCGCCGTCGGCACCGCGCGACAGCGCGACCCGGATCAGGCCGCCCTGGTCGATGAACTTGATCGCGTTCGAGACCAGGTTCAACAGCGCCTGCTTGATCAGCCGTCGGTCGGCGTCGATCCACAGGGCGGGCGAGTCCGCCTCGATCTTCAGGATCAGGCCTTTGCGCTCGACCTGCGGCGTCAGCATCTCGGCCAGGTCTTCGACGACACGGACCAGGTCGAAGCGCTGCTCGTGCAGCTCGACCCGGCCCTGCTCGGCCTTGGCGAGGTCGAGCAGGTCGTTGATCAACGTCAGCAGGTGCTGGCCGGACTCGCGGATGTTGCAGAGATACTCGCGCTGGCGCTCTGTGATCGCGCCGGAAACCTTTTCCAGCATCAGCATCTCGGAGAAGCCGAGCACGGAGTTGATCGGCGTGCGCAGCTCGTGGCTCATGTTGGCCAGGAAACGCGACTTCATCGCGCTGGCATGCTCCGCCGCCTCGCGCGCCTTGCGCATTTCAAGCTCCAGGCGCTTGCGGTCGAGGGCATAGCGGATGCTGCGCTCCAACGATTCCGTGCGCAGGCTGTTCTTGTCGAGATAGTCGTAAGCGCCCACCTGCATCGCGAGCAGGTCGTCGTTAGGGTTGTCCATGCCGGTCAGCACCACCAGCGGCGCCGGCCAGTCGAGCCGGCGCGCCTCGGCGAGCACTTCGAGCGCGGTGCCGTCGGGCAGGTGGAAATCGACCAGTGCGATATCGTGGCCGCGCCGGGCCATGGCGGCGACCGCCTCGGCGATGCTCGCCGCCCAGTCGACCTGCACCGCCAGCATGCGCGCGTCGGCCAGCAGGCGCTCGATAACCCGGCGGTCGCCGGGGTTGTCCTCGACCAGCAGCAGGCGCACCACGACGGCCGGGGCATCGCCCTGCCGCCGATGGCCCGCCTGTGCGGCGCCGCGGCTAGCGTTCACGGGGTGCGCTCCGGGGTGTCGTCACCGGCGGACCCGCGCCGTCCGCCGAAATCTCCAGTGCCGGTCGCCCTTCCGGTGTCGGTCGGGTCGTCGTCGTGAGCGGGAGAGGTCCTATCGTCATCCCGGCACCTTTCGGTATCGTCAGGCAATCAGCGCAGCAATATCGTTGGTCCGGCATGCGGCTGCGTGACTCAATCAATCGCCAGTCAAGCTAACGCTCATCTTCGTAAACGATTTGTTAACGCGGCGTCACGTTGTAGAGTCCGGAAGTTGCGATGTCGACCCCGGGTGAAGAGAATTGTCTTCAAGAGCATGTAAAATGCCACATGCATATGTATTGCGCATCGCTGACCTGGCGTTGATTTTGGACAACCTCGCTGCAAGTCCACCCGGCCGCACGGTCTCGGAGAATGCCGTGGAGCGGAGACTTCGCCATCATGGCTGACGCGGCCGAAAGCGTGCCGGTCGACGCCGGCGGCAATCCGATGCGGCGGGTCCCCGCAGCAGCGGTCATGGCCCTGGTCGGCGCCGTGCTGTGTTTCGGCGCGACCGCGGCCGGCGCGTTGTGGCTGCGCGAGGCGGGCGGTCAGCCGGCGATCTGGCCGGCGAGCGCCGTGCTGCTTGCCGCGTTGCTGCGCACGTCCGGTCGGCGGCGCGCGGCAGTCGCGATCGCCGGTGCAGCCGGCATGTTCGCGGCCGCCGTTGCGGCCGGCCTTGCCCCGGCGGCCGGGGCCGGGCTGACCGCGGCGCATCTTGCCGAAGCGCTGTTTGCCTTTGCCGGCCTGCGGCTGCTGGTACGCCATCCGGCGCGACTGGACACGATGGCCGACGCAGGCCGAATGGCCGGCGTCGCGGCGCTGCTCGCACCCTGCGTTGGCGCAAGCATTGCGGCCGCGGCTGCGACATGGACCGCCCCGGAGGCGGACTACTGGTCCGCCTGGGGTCAGTGGTGGGCGGCCGATGCGGTCGGCATGCTGATCGTGCTGCCGCTTGCGTGCTGGACCACGGCGGGAGAGCTAAGGGCATATCAAAGTGCGGCGCGTCTGGCGGAAACGCTGTTCACTCTGACCGCCGTCGCCGTCCTGCTGTGGCTGGTGCTGACGCATGGCGGCGCCCTGCTGTCCGTCCTCGTGTTGCCGGCGCTGGTGTGGTCCGCGCTGCGGATCGGCAGGCTGGGAGCAGCCGTTGCGGTGGTCGGCACCGTCGCCGCGGTGACCGGCATGACCGTCGGCGGCCTCGGCCCTCTTGCCGAGGCCGGGGCCGCGAGCATGGCCGACCGCATCCTCTATCTCCAGCTCGTCGCCGCTGCGGTCTGTGCACCGAAATACGTGATCGCGATGGTCGTCGCGTCTGCCGCCCGGACCAAGGAGGACCTGCAACGGACGGCGGCACAGGTCATGCGCCTGTATAACGAAACGCCGGTGATGCTGCAGTCGGTCGGTCCGGACGGTCGCTATCTTTCGGTCAGCGACTATTGGCTCGCCAAGATGGGCTACGACCGCGACGAGGTGATCGGCCGCTCGGCGTTCGACCTGATGACGCCGCACTCGCGCGAGCTGGCGCTGACCAGGTATTTCCCCGAGGCGCTGCGCACCGGCCGCGCCATGGACGTGCCGTACGAGTATGTGACCAAGTCGGGGCGGATCATGCCGGTGGAGCTGTCCTCGGCCTGGGACCGCAACCCCGACGGCTCGCTGTCCCGCTCGATGGCGGTGATGATCGACGTGTCGGAGCGGCAGGCGTGGGAACGTGCGCTGGAAGCGCAGCGCACGGAACTGGAGCTGATCTTCAACAGCGTGCCGGCCCGCATCTTCTACAAGGACGACCGCAATGTCGTGCTGCGGCAGAACCGTCTCGCGGCCCAGTCGACCGGTCGCCCGGACCTCGCCACGCCCTACGATGCCGGCGAGGCCTTTCCCGCCACCGCGGCCGTGCAGCACGAAGCCGACCTGGAGGTGATCCGGTCGGGCGAGCCCAAGCTGGGCGTTATCGAGGAATATCGCCGGGCGGACGGCGCCAGCGGCTGGGTCCGCACCGACCGGGTGCCCTATCGCGACCCGAACACCGGTGCGAGGCGCGTGCTGGTGGTTTCCACCGACGTGACCCAGCTGATCCAGGCCGAACGCGACCTCAAGGCGCAGGCGGACTCGCTCGCCCGCTCGAACCGCGACCTCGAACGCTTCGCCTATCTGGCGTCGCACGACCTGCAGGAGCCGTTGCGCATGGTGGCCAGCTTCACCGACCTGCTGGCCCGGGACTACGGCGATGCGCTCGACGATCGGGCGCGCGAGTATATCGGCTTCGCCAGCGACGGCGCGCGGCGGATGAGCGCGATGATCAAGGACTTGCTGACCTATTCCCGTGCCGCCTCCGGCGCCGCGGTGCACGATCCGGTGGATCTTGCCGAGGTCCTGGCGCTGGCGGAGCGCAACCTTGCGGTTGCGATCGAAGAGGCGCACGCCAGGGTTGAGGCGGAGCCGTTGCCGACCGTGCTCGGCAACGAGTCGCAACTTGTTTCGCTGTTCCAGAATGTGATAAGTAATGCGCTTAAGTACAGGAGCGAGGCCGCGCCGGTGGTGCGGGTCGACGCCAAGGCGGAAGGCGGTGTCTGGCACGTTGTCGTCAAGGACAACGGGATCGGGATCGATCCCAAGCACCATGAGCGCGTGTTCGACCTGTTCCGGCGTCTCCACCCGCGCGATGCCTATGAAGGCACCGGGCTGGGGCTGGCCATCTGCCGAAAAGTGGTGGAGGCCCATGGCGGAACGATCTGGATCGAATCCGCGTTGGGGACGGGCACGGAAGTGCATTTCACGTTGAGCGCGGGCGACGGCGTGCGGAGACAGGCAGATGGACCAGGGTCCTGAGGCGATCAGCATTCTTCTGGTTGAGGACAACCCCGGCGACGTGCTGCTGACGCGCGAGGCGCTGCGGCGCAGCGGGCTCAGCAACGTGCTGAGCGTGGTCGACGACGGCGACAAGGCGATCCGCTACCTGCGCCGCGCCGCCGGTTTCGAGCGTTCCAAGCGTCCGCAGCTGATCCTGCTCGACCTCAACCTGCCCGGCACCGACGGCCGCGAGGTGCTGCAGGAGATCAAGGCCGACGACGACCTGAAGACCATTCCCGTCGTGGTGATGACCAGTTCCGACGACGAGGCCGACGTCACCCGCAGCTACCAGGCCCATGCCAACTGCTATGTGACCAAGCCGCACGGCATGGACGGCTTCGACACCGTGCTGGCTTCGATCGAGCGCTTCTGGTTCCACACCGCCCGCCTGCCACGGCTGTAGGCGGCGCAGTCGGCCGCGGTCACGCTCGACCGCTTTGCGGACCGATCGATCCGCTTCTTGCCGGGGGTCGTATCAGACGGCCATCGGCGCCTCGGCCTCGGCCCCATCGATCACGCCCTGGAGGACCTGCGGCGCACCGGCGATGCGCAGCGTGACGTGGTCGAGCTCCTCCAGCTTCGCCGTCGGTTCGGGGCGCTGTCGCTCGCCGTCGGCGTATTCCGCCCGAAGTGCGGCGAGCCGGCTCTCGATCTGCTGCAGCATGTGCGCGTCGATCTGCGCCTGGCCCGAACCGGTGTGGAGCCAAACCGGCAACACCGCAACGGCCAAGATCCGCATGGCACCCGCCTGGTTGCGCCACGAGCCGGAACCGGCCGGTTCCGGCGCCGCGACGCGCGGCGCCGGACATTCGCAGCATCAGCGCGGCAGGCCCTTCATGAACGCCGCGAACTCGGCATCGTCGATCGGCACCAGATGCCCGTCCTCGGGATAGGCGCCCGACTCCACGTCTGCGATGAACTCCTTGAACGCGGCAACCCGCTCGCGCTGCAGTCGGTCGTATTCCGTGCGGAAGTCGCGATAGACCTTGGCATGGCGCGGGCGATGGCCGCGGGTGTAGCCCAGCACGTCCTCGGCGAACAGATATTGCGCGTCCGCGCCGGCGCCACCGCCCATGCCCAGCATCAGCATCCGGGTCCGCTTGGTGATCTCGTCGCCGACCCGGCCCGGCACCACCTCGAGCTCGGCCGCGAAGGCGCCGGCGTCCTCCAGCGCCTTGACGTCGCGGAACACCTTCAACGCGCTGTCGGCGGTCTTGCCGACCGCCTTGAAGCCGCCGGTCCAGGTGCGCCGCGACGGCACCAGCCCGACGTGGCTGACCACCGGTATCCCCTCGGCCGCCAGCTTCGCGATCGTAGTCAGGCTCGCGGCGCAATAGACGCAGTCGGCGCCGATGCCCATGGCGTCGAACGCCGCACGCATGTAGTCGTCGGCGGTGACCAGCTCGCCATAGAGCAGGCCGACCTGGACGAAGCAGTTGCCGGCCGCCTCGCGCATGCGCGGGGTCCAGATCGGGTCGATGATCGACAGCATGTCGATCCCCGCCTCGGCGGCGGCTTCCGCCTCCTCGACCTTGTCGACGAACAGCATCTTGATCTTCTGCCGGCCCTTCATCGCGAGCATGTCGGCCACGGTCTTGCGTGTCCGGTTCATCGGCGGCAGTTCGGTCATGGCCTTCGGTCGCATTTTTCCTCCCCTTGAGCCCGTTTGCGGGCGTGCGAGACGCCGGGCGCGAGGCCGTCCACGCGGACGGCGCTCGGCCCTAGCTGACAGCAAGATGCGACCGGGTTCAATCGGCACGCGCGCCGGCCCGGCCGCAAGCGGGACCCGATGTGGCTTCCGTAGCCGCCGTCAGATGCCGTGACGGGCACCGACAAGCGCGATCCGCTGTCGGGACGCCGGGTCTGCGAAGGAGAGCGTGCGGAGGAAATGGGGTCCGGCTGCCTCGGCTAGCCGCTTCGTCGCATGCGCCGCGGCAGGGTTGAACCGGGTGTACGGGCGCCCTTCTTGGGTCCCGTACACCCGGCGGAGGACGCGGAAAATGCAGCAAATCCGCGTCGCCTGGGGCGCACCCGGCGTGCCGGTGCGCAAACCGATGACCGGCCAAGCCGGCCGATCATGACCAATTTCGACTGCAATTGTGGCACAAAGAGCGTGAACCGAACCTTTCCGGCGCGTCAACCGGCGAGCAGCCGCGCGACGGTCTGGTCCGGGAACACCGCACCGGTATCGGTGCCGGACGCAACGGCGCGCGCGCCGAGCGCCAGCCAGGCCAGCACATGCAGGCGCGCCGTCGGCACCCAGTCCTCTTCCGGGCCCGACAGCGCCTCGGCCAGGGCCTCGGCGTCGAAGGCGGACAGCGCGCCCTCCTGGGTCGGCGCCGCGCGGTCGAGGTCGTCGGCCGCCACATCGAGACCAAGCTGGACATAGCCGGTGAAGCCGACGCGGAGCTGGCCGGCGATCACCGCAGGCACCGCGCCGCCGCAGTCGACGGCGATGCCGGTTTCCTCGACGAACTCGCGCGCGATGGTGGCGCGAAGATCGGCATCGCCGCAGGCACCGCCGACGGGCGGCTGGAAGGCACCGCCGACGATGTCGAGGCAGCCGGGATAGGTCGAGACCCAGCGGCTGCGGCGCTGCAGCAGCACCCGTCCGCGGGCGCGGCAGACGGCGAGGGCGCCGCCGCTGAGGATCGGCGGCCACGCGCCGGTCTCGCGGATGGCGCAGACGGTGGCGAAATCGATCACCGAATAGTCGGCATGGGCGGTGAGGTCGCCGGTGGCGCGCAGCATCGCGTGCGGCTCGTTCGGCCGGCCTTCCGCCGCCAGCCGGTCGAGCCAGCGCAGACGCGATTCCGCGATCGGCCCGGACAGCGGCGCCGGCCCCACCTCACGCGGCTCCGGCGGGTCGTCCACCTGCGCGACCAGCACCGCGCGGCCGCTGAAGCGCCGGTTGACCGCGGCGATGAACGCGTCGTCGAGCCGCCGCGCCGAGGACGTGGCGCCGGTCACGTCTCCGCGTCCGCCGCCCGCCGATAGCCGGTCGCGACCACGTACATCTCGGCCGAATCCGACCGGCTGGCCGGCGGCTTCGCATGCTTGACCCGGGCGAAACGGTGCTTCATCTGCGCCAGCAGCTCCGCCTGGGTGCCGCCCTGCAGCACCTTGGCGACGAAGCTGCCGCCGGGCGCCAGCATCGAAAGCGCGCAGTCCAGCGCCGCCTCGACCAGCGCCATCGTGCGCAGGTGATCGGTCTGCGCGTGCCCGGTCGCGCTCGAGGCCATGTCGCTCAACACCACGTCGGGCGCCCGGCCCAGCGCTGCGCGCGCGGCCTGCTCGGTCGCCTGCTCCGTGATGTCGGCCTGGATGAACACGACGTCGGGCAGGGGATCCATCGGCCGGATGTCGACGGCAACCACCTTGCCGGACGGGCCGACCCGTTCCGCCGCGACCTGCGACCAGCCGCCCGGCGCGGCTCCGAGATCGAGCACCGCCATGCCCGGCTTCAGGATATGGAACTTGTCGTCGATCTCGATCAGTTTGAACGCGGCGCGCGAACGCAAGCCGCGGCGCTTGGCCTCGGCGACATAGGGGTCGTTCAGCTGGCGTTGCAGCCAGCGCACCGACGAGATCTTGCGGCCGCGCGCGGTCTTGACCCGTACGGACAGGTCGCGGCGGTTGACGCTGCGGGGCATGGGCGGGTTCCGGACGATCAAGGTGCGGGCCCTGGCCCGCCGTCGCGCCCAGTCTTACGCGGCCGGCATCAGCCGGTGCAAGATTCCTTCGCGCAGGCCGCGGTCGGCCACCCGCAGGTTGCCGACCGGCCAGCTGCGGCAGATCGCTTCCAGGATGGCGCAGCCGGCGACCACGAGGTCGGCGCGGTCCTGGCCGATGCAGGGCTGGGCGGCGCGGCCGGCATAGTCGAGTTCCAGCAGGCGGCCGGTGACGGCGCGGGCGTCGGTGAACGCCAGATAGGTGCCGTCGACCCGGCGGCGGTCGTAGCGCCTGAGGCCGAGCCGCAGGCCGGCAAGCGTGGTGACGGTGCCGGAGGTGCCGATCATCTGCACCGCGTCGTCGCCGATGTGGCGGCCGATGCCGTTCTGCCGCTCGAACGGCTCCAGCGCGTCGGCGACCGCGCCGACCATCTCCTCGAACACACCGTCGGTGATGCGGTCGCCGCCGAACGTCTCGGCCAATGTGACGACGCCGGTCGGCACCGACAGCGTGGCCAGGATGTGCGGTTCCGCGCCGGGCTCGGTCGGCACCGCGATCCAGATCACCTCGGTCGAGCCGCCGCCGATGTCGAAGATGACGGCATAGGGCACGTTGCGGTCGAGCAGCTCGCAGCAACCGGTGACCGCCAGCGCCGCTTCCTCCTGTACGTCGATGATGGTGAGATCGAGCCCGGTCTCCGCCCGCGCGCGATCGAGGAACTCCTCGCAATTCGCCGCCCGTCGGCAGGCCTCGGTGGCAACTGCCTGCTGGCCGGCGATGTTGTACTGGCTGACCTTGCGCGCGCAGATGCCGAGCGCGCGGATGGCGCGGTCCATCGCCGGCTGCGACAGCACGCCGTTCTGCTGCAGGCCCTCGCCCAGCCGCACGATGCGCGAGAAGGCGTCGATGACCCGGAAACGCTGGCCGCCGGGCCGGGCCGACAGCGGCTCGGCCACCAGCAGGCGGCAGTTGTTGGTGCCGAGGTCGATGGCGGCATAGGCCATGCCGTCGCCACGGGCGCCACGGCTGCGGCCCCGTGCCGCCGGTCGCCGCGCCGGCGGATCGGGCTGGCGCGCAAAGGCCCCGGCAGACTGGCCACCGGGCGGACCGGCCTGGGGGCTCGGCGCCCGGCCCGACATCAGGCCCTCGCTCCTCATCGTCATCCGCTCCTTCCCCCAGGGGAGCAGCATGCCCGCAACAGCCCCGCCTTCGCCAGCCAAAAAGAGTTGACCGACGCGCCCGGCGGGGGCCGTGCCATCGCCGATCAAGGGGATTGCCCGGGCGGGAGCACCATGCTAACACCCCCGCCCATCGCCCGCGCCGCCAGGCGCCGGGGCGCATCCCCATGCTGGGGGATAGTTTAACGGTAGAACGAGCGGCTCTGACCCGCTTAGTCCTGGTTCGAATCCAGGTCCCCCAGCCAATCTGCCGGCATTGCAGCTACAGAGCGGCGCAGGCTATGCGCGGACGTGGGCGGCACTGCGGGAAATTTCGAGCTGGTTGCGCACGGCCTGCGCCAACCGCTCCGGCTTGACCGGCTTCTGCAGGAATTGCGCCGCCGCGCCGGCCTTTCCGTCGGCCCGATCGCCGCTGGCGGCCGAGTAGCCCGATATCAGGATCACGCGGGTGTCGGGCCGCGTCTCGCGGATCATCTCCGCCAGTTCGAGGCCGCCCATCGACGGCATCACCACGTCGGAGATGACGAGGTCGATGGCGCCGTCGTGCTCTTCGTCCACCTCCAGCGCTTCGAAGCCGTTGCCCGCTGTCAGCACGTTGTAGCCGAGATCGGTCAGTGTCTCGCGCGTCAGCTCGAGCAGATCGGCGTCGTCCTCGACCAGCAGGATCGTCTCGCCCTTGCCCTTCAGTTCCGCCGATGCGGCCAGCTCGCTCTGCTCCGGTCGCGCGCGGCTGAACGGCAGGTAGATGACGAATGTGCTGCCGTGCCCGACGGCGCTGTCGACGCCGACCGTGCCGCCCGACTGATGCGCAAAGCCGTAGACCATCGACAGGCCGAGGCCGGTGCCCTTGCCGGTGCCCTTGGTGGTGAAGAACGGCTCGAAGATGTGGGCCAGCGTGTCCTGTGGGATGCCATGGCCGCGGTCGCGGACCTCCACGGCGACATAGGGGCCTTCCTTGGGCAGGCCCTGTGGCCAGGCGCCACCGTCGTCGCCGAAGCTGACGGCGCGCGCGGCGATTGTGATCTCGCCGCCCTTGGGCATCGCGTCGCGGGCATTGAGAACCAGGTTCAGCACGGCATTGCCGAATTCGCCCGGGTCGGTTTCGACAAACAGGGCTTCGTCGGCGATATCCAGCCGCAGCGAGTACAGTTCGCCGAGCGAGCGCGTCAGCAGATGGCTGGTTCGCTGGAGTTCCTCGTCGGCGCGGAACACCTTCTTCTCGATCAGCTGGCGCCGGCTGAACGACAGCAGCTGGCGTGTCAGGTTGGCGGCCTTGTCGGCCGCCGTCAGCACATGCTCGAGCGCCGCGCTGGCCTTTTCCTCGTCGGCGAGGTGCTTCTGCGCCATGCGGGCATAGCCCTCGACCACCATCAGCAGGTTGTTGAAGTCGTGCGCGATGCCGCCGGTGAGCTGGCCGACGGCATCCATCTTCTGCACCTGGCGCAGCTGCTCTTCCGCCTTTCGCCGCTCGGTCAGGTCCGTCAGATAAGCGGTGATGACGTGATGCGAGCCGTTGTTGTTGGCGTGGACCGCGATGGCAACCGGGAACTCGGATCCGTCCTTGCGCATCGCCTCGGTCTCGAAGAAGCGCCGCAGACCGCCGGTGCGGCCGGAGCGGACATAGGCCGCATGCGCGTTGCGGTGCATCTGTCGAGAGCGCTCGGGCACGATCAGGTCCGGCATGGATTGCCCGATCGCCTCGCTGCGGCTGTAGCCGAATGTGCGCTCGGCCGCGGCGTTCCATTCGATGACCTTGCCCTCGATGTCGATCGAGACGATGGAGTCCACGGCGGACTGCAGGATGGTCGACTTCAACGCCTCGCTGTCGCGCAGCTGCCGTTCGGCCAGCTTGCGCGCGGTGATTTCGGTGTGGATGCCGACGATGCCGCCTTCGCGCGTCCGGTGGTTGCTGACCAGCACCCAACGGCCGTCGGCCAGCTGCTGCTCCAACGGTTCCGCGCCGAGCCAGCGCAGTTGCTGCCGAGCCGGCGACTGCGCGCCGTCGCCTTGCGGTGCGGAGACGCCGACGTCGGTCGCGCCGATGGTGGAGGCCAGCTCCTGCAGGCTCGCCCCGGGCACGAGGCTTTGCGCCAGATCGGGGTAGAGCTGGCGGAAGGTGGTGTTGCAGATCACCAGCCGCTCGTCCGCGTCGAACAGGACGAAGCCTTCCGAGATGCTTTCGATCGCGTCGGTCAGCCGGCCCTGTGCCTCCTTCATCGACCGGTTCGCTTCGACCAGCGCGGTCGTGCGCTCGGCAACCCGCTGTTCCAGCCGGTGGTGCGCGACGAGCAGCGCCTGTTCGGCCTGACGACGGTGGGTGACATCCAGCACGATCGCGCCGACGCCGGTGATCGCGTCGGACTCGTTGTGGATCGGGAATTTGATCGCCTGGAATACGTGCGGCGCATCGCCGACGGTCCGGCTGTATTCCTGTTCGACGACCTCGCCGGTGCGCAGAACCTGCATGTCGTGCGCGTGGGCGATCGCGGCGTTCTCGGGAACCGGCGCCATGCCCTGGATTTGCTGGGTCGTGGTTCCCCACAGCCGCTCGATATAGTGATTGACCTGGACGTACCGGCCTTCGGCGTCCTTGACGATGATGCCCATCGGCGCGTGATCGAAGATCGCCGACAGCCTCGCCTGGCTCTCGCGCAGCGCGGTTTCGCTGCTGGCGCTCGGTGATGTCCTGGATGAAGCCGATGGACCGCTCGAGCCTGCCCTGGCGTCGTTGATCGCGCTGGCCGTGGCGTGAACCTGGCGAACCTCGCCGTCGGGCCGGACCAGCCGGTACTTGATGTCGAAGCCGCAACCGGTTGCGGACTGGTGGAGATACGCCGCGGCGACCCGGTCCCGGTCGGCCGGATGCACCGACTGCAGCGAGCCTTCGCGGGATGCGTTCTGGGCGATGAATTTCGCTTGGGTCACGCCGAAGATGCGCGCCAGTCCGGGCGAACAGTAGGTACAAGCGCAGCAGCGGCTCGTTCCATTCGAAGAAGCCCGCATTGGCCAGCACCTCGGCTTCCTCGAACAGGCTGGCCGCGCGCCAGATTTCCGCCTGGCGGTCGGCCTCGACCGACGCCTTGCGTTGCTGGATCAGCGCGAGGTCGTCCAGCGACACCAAAGCGGCTGCCGGCTTGCCGCGCCGCGACAGCACGACCGGGCCGCCACCGGATCGCGCGGTCGCGACAAGCGACGGCAGCTGCGACCTGGCGGCGGTGACGCCGATCGCCCGCATGCCCGCCTCGCGCCGGCGCCGCGTCGCGCACGCCGCACCGTCGCCGACATCTCGGCGTCCGCGCCCGATGCTCATGAGTCCAGCTCCATGCGAAGCGATTGGGCGAGGCGGTCGGGCCGGACCGGTTTCTGCAGGAATACTGCACCGTCGGGCATGCGTTCGTCCGCCGCCTGGCCGCGGTTCGGATAGCCGGACATGAACACGACCTTGATGTCCGGCCGGCTGGCCCGGATCATCTGGGCAACCTCGAAGCCGCCGAGCTCAGGCATCACGACGTCGCTGAGCAGCAGGTCGATGTCGCCCTCGCAGTCCTGCTCCATTTCCAGCGCTTCGAACCCGCCGTTCGCCGCCAGTACGTTGTAGCCGAGCGATTGCAGGGTCGATTCGGTCAGGTCCAGCAGCGCGGTGTCGTCCTCGACCAGCAGGATCGTCTCGCCGTGGCCCTTGCAGTCGACGGCGGGCACGGCGCTCTCCTGCGGCAGTTCGCGGTCGGTCGCGGGCAGGACGATGCGTGCCGTCGTCAGGACATCGGCGACGCTCTCGATTTCGGCGGTTCCGCCCGATTGCGTGGCGAAGCCATAGACCATGGGCAAGCCGAGCCCGGTGCCCTTGCCCTGGTCCTTGGTCGTATAGAACGGCTCGAACACGTGCGGCAGGACATCCGGCGGGATGCCCTGGCCATGGTCGATCACCGTGACCTCGACATAGCGGCCGACGGGCAGGTCGCGGCGGCTGCCGTTGTCTTTCGTTGCGGCAGTCGCGTCGATCCGCAGGCTGCCGAGCGCGATCTCGATCTTCCCGCCGCCGGGCATGGCATCGCGCGCATTGACCACCAGGTTGAGCAGTGCCTGTGCGAACTCGCCCGGGTCGGTCTCGACGCAGGCGCCATTGCCGCCGTCGGCGAACACCACCTCGTAGCGCTCGCCGACCGAGCGCCGGATCAGGTCGAGATTGCGCCCGATCTCGTCGGCCACCCGGAACACCCGCTTCTCCATGGCCTTGCGCCGGCTGAAGGTCAGCAGCTTGCGGGTCAGCTCCGTCGCCCGATCGGTGCCGTTGAGCACTTCCTGCAGCGACTGCCTGGCCCGGTCGGGCCGGTCGAGCTGATCTGCGGCGCGGCGCGCGTAGCCGTCGATGATCATCAGCAGGTTGTTGAAGTCGTGCGCGATCCCGCCGGTCAGATGGCCGACCGCTTCCATCTTCTGGGCGTGCATGAGCTGCCGTTCGATCTGGAGCCGTTCGGTGACGTTGGTGGCGATGCCGAAGAAGCCGGCGACATGGCCGTCTGCGGTGCGATGCGGCACATAGGTGCTGCGCCAGGTGCCGGCGAATATGGCGCCCGGGGGCGCATCGACATCGAATGACTGTGCGTCGCCGGATAGAGCCGCCTGAATGTAGGGCTCGATGATCGCCAGAGCTTCCCCGCCAAAGATGGCCAGAAGCGGCTGGCCCAGCAGTGTCTCCAACGGGCGCTGCAGCACTGCGCCGAACAGGCGGTTGGCGAAGACCAGCCGGTGGTCGCTGTCGACATAGAAGATGACAACGGGCACGCTGTCGGTCACCAGCCGGGTGAATTCCTCGCGAGCGCTCAGTTCGGCCGCGGCGGTCTCGCGCTCGGCAACCCGCCCGACCAGCAGTCCGATCTGGTTCATCAGGCCGAGAACCTGTTCGTCGAGCATTGCCGGCCTCAGGTCGAAGAACTCCAGCACGGCGACGACCTCGCCTCGGGCAATGACAGGCAGGAACAGTGCCGCGCGCGGGGGCTGGTCGCCGACCGAGGCGCGCACGAATGCAGGCTCCTCGCTGACGTCGTGCAGCCATCGTGCGCGCTGCGTCGACGCAGTCGCGCCGACCAGCCCTTCCCCCATGGCAAAGCGCATTGTGCGGGTGCGCGCGACGAACTCCGAAGCCAGCACAGGTGACGACAGGTGCCAGATCTCCGACGGCACGAACGTGTTGGGGGCGCCGGGCGCCCTTACGAAAGCATGGCCGATGGGCCATCCCAGAAAGGCACAAACCTCTTCAACGCATACTCTTAGAGCGGTGCGGACCGTATCGGCGTCGTTTGCCGCAGACGCGATGATCTGCATCAGTCTGAGCTTTGCGTTCTGGTGTGCGAGCGCCGTCTCTGCCGCGATGCGCGTCGAGACCTCGGCGCGCAGATCCAGGTTGGTGCGGTTGAGCTCGCCGGTGCGCGCAGCGACCAGGCCGGCAATCTTGCGTGTGCGGCGCCCGGTCGAGGCGATGTAGGTGCCGAGCACCGCGGTAAGGATGAGCCCGATCGCGGCCCATGCGATGGGTCCCGGACCCAGGTAGTCCGCAAGGCCTGGCTCGCGCGGCACGAACACGACCTTCCAGCGCCGGCCGGCTACATCGAAGCTCGTGGACCAGCTCTCTCCCGCAATCAGGTCCTCCGACGACTGTTCCACAGTCTCCCTTTCATCGTGGCGCCAGTGCAGCATGGGCAGTTCCGCTGCCGGCACCGATGCGTCGTACAAGTGGAAGTCGAGGTCGTCGCCGAATTCGAACGAGCCGATGGTTGCGCGAACAAGTTCGTCGACGGAGAACACGCCGACCGTGAAACCGGCCAGCCGGCGCTGGCGGTCGTCGAGCGTGATCGGAACGGTGTTGCCGCGAAAGACAGGATGGAACACCAGAAAGCCGAAGTCCTCGCCCGCCTCCTGAACAAGGCGCAGCGGGCGGGTCGCGATCGGCTGTGCCATGTCCCGGGCGAGGTCCATGGCTTCGCGTCGTTCCGGGTTCGATGCCAGGTCAAGTCCGAGGGCCTGCTCGTTGCCGTACAGCGGCTCGACCAGGAACACGGGGTAGTACTCGTCGCGTCGGCCGACCGCGACCTGCGGCCCATCGGGCCCGATCTCGCGGAACGCGAAATCGGCAAGCCCGTCGTGACGTGCGGCCTGCTCGAAGCTCTGGCGCAGCGGCGCCTCGACCCGTGGAACCCATTCCAGGGCGCGGATCCCGTCGAAGTTGTCCAGGGTGATCGAGACCAGATCCGCGAATTCGTTGCGCGACGGCGTGCGATAGGAGGTGTAGGTGGCGGCCAGGGCCCGAACATGGCCGATCTGACGCTCGACGTCGCCCTCGAGCAGCATGGCGAACGGCCGTGCACGATGGTCGTAGAGCTCGTCGAGCGTTGCGTGCCAGTGGTCGCGCCCGGTGATGGCGGTGACCACGGCCGTTACCAGCAGGCCAAGAACGACCGCAACGATCGGCCCAGTGTTCGAACCCCGCTGACCCCTGACCCCGCGCGCTTTCGTTGACGGCTTGCCGTTCATACAGATGGGATCCTCGACCGGCCAGCCGGCGACCGCTCGGTCAGTCCTGCTTCCGATGCTCCAGGATGCGCGACACAACGCGCATCTTCGATTCCAGCTGGGCGGAGGAGAACGGCTTGCGGATATAGCCGGTCACGCCGCAGGCCTTCGCCTCGATCACCGATCCGCGGTCGGCGGTGCCGGTGATCAGCAGGAAAGGAATCTCCTCGTCGCAGGTTCGCACCTGGCGCAGCAGGTCGATGCCCGACATGCCCGGCATCTTCCAGTCGCTGAGGATCACGTCGACGAACGACTCGTCGTCGTCGTAGGCATTCAGCAGCGCCAGCGCCTCGGTGCCGTTCTTGGCGGTGAAGACCTGGGTCATGCCGATGTCGTGCAGCATGTTCTTGATCAGCTGCATCGTTTCGAAGCTGTCCTCGACGACGAGGACGCGAAGATTGCTGCTCGGAACGCTCTGGCGCATCGTGCGGAATCCGGTTCTTCTCCAGGAAACCGGAAGTTAACGTCGGCGCTGTTGCAGATTCGTAAATGGAGGCCGGCGGCGGCGGGAGTCCACGTGCGTTCCTTGCCGCGCTCAGGTGCCGGTTTCAGCTCTTCCGCGCGAAGGAACGGGCGCGCGCCGAATTGTCGCGCCGCATGGGCTGGTGTCCGTCAGCCCGTCAGCGCGTGTGCGTCCTGCCGCGCCTTGACGTGGCACAGCACGTGGCTGACCGTTCCGTCCTCTTCGCCGAGCGGCAGCGCAACCATCTCGCAGTCGAGGTCGTGGCCGGTCGGGCCGACGAACCGCTTGTCCTGGCCCAGCGGCTCGCCGACCCTGGCGACGTCCAGGCTGACCCGCACGATCCACGCCACCATCTGCGGCGTGAAGGCGATGTCGGCACTGCGGTCGGCCATGCCGTCGTTGTCGACGATCCGCGTCGCGCGCGAGATCAACGGCCGGCCGTGGTTGCCGCGCTTGCAGGCCAGCAGGAACGAGTTCGGCCAGAAATAGGCGATCTGGTTGGCGTCGAGGTCGCGCCAGGCCGGCATCGGCCGCGCGCCGGCGATGCGCGCCCAATAGCCGAGGATGTCGGAGTCGCGCCGCGATTCGTCGCGCGCCCGCTGCGGGAACGGGCTGACATGCTCCGGCAGGCCGCCTTCGACCAGCATCACGGTCGGATGCGGCGCCAGGTTCTCGTGGTCGGCGGGATCGACGGTGAGCACCGGCAGGCCGCCGGCGAGCGCTTCCTGCCAGGATACCACCACCGGAGTCAGGGTGGGGCGCGGCGCGTCTGCGACCAGCGCAAGCGGGGTGCGCGCCGGCGCCGGTTCGGCCTCCGCCGCCGGCGCGGCGAGGCCGGTCAGCATGCCGGGCTTCGCCGCCGCGGCCGTCTCCTGCCCGTCCGCCTTCCACAGGCGCATGCCGGACAGCGAAGCCGCCGGCGCCTTCTGCGAGGTTGCGCCCTTGGTAGCCGCCCGTCGGCGCGGGGCCTTGGCCGGCGCTGCGCTCATGATGCCACGGGGGCGGGCCGCGTCGGCGCGGGCTGCTGCGACGAAGCGTTGAGACAGGCGCAGGGCCGGCCGTCGGCGCTCTGCGGCGAGCGGCTGACCATTCCGTCGATCGCCATCACCAGCACCTGCTGGACCGTGAGGCCGCGATGGGCGGCGAGGATCTTCAGCTTGCGATGGCGTTCGCGGTCGAGCCGGAGCGTCATCCGCACCGGGTCGGCCTGCGGACCGCCGCCCGGTCCGCCGCCGCCGGTCGCGGGCCGCGGCGGCGCCTCGACGGGCGCGACCGGCCGGCCCAGCGACGGCCGCATGATGGTCGCGAAGCCGCCGGCATGGCCGTGGGCCGCCGCCTCGACGGCGGGCTTGGCCGGGCCGGTCTCGACCGGCTCGACCGTCAGGGCGAGCGAGGGGCGCGCCTCGCCCTTGCGGGCGAGCAGGTTGCTGGTGAGGGCAGCGGCTTTCATGGCCAGCGTGTCTCCCTGGGTCATGCCGGTTGGGCGTGTGCGAAGGCAGGCTGGGCGACCGGCGACAGGGCGTGGCCGCCGGGCACGGCGACTGTGGCGGCCCCGGTCACGGCCTCTGCGCGGTTGCGGTCGAGCCGGTGACGCAGATAGCCCCACAGGTCGATGATCTCGCGCGCCGACCGTCCGGCGTTGGGCAACTCCATCACGGTGCGGCCGTCGATCATGCTGGCCGCAAAGTCGGTGCGCTGGTGAACGATGGCGGGCGCCAGCGTGCCGTGTTGCGACAGGGCGAAAACGGCCTCGGTGGTGATGCGGGCCCGCTGGGTGGCCGCGTTCATCGCGAACACCAGCGGCTTGCCCAGGCCTTCGACCAGCTGCACGGTCGCGCCGGCGGCGCGCAGGTCGTGCGGGCTCGGCCGGGTCGGGATCACCACCAGGTCGCTTTCGCGCACCACGTCGGCGATGGTGCCGGTGATCGCCGGCGGCGTGTCGATCACCACCAGGCGGATGCCCATGGCACGCATCGCCTCGAGGTCCGCGTGCAGTCGGTCGACGGTGGTGCGGGCGAAGCGTGGCGTTTCCGCCGCACGCTCGTTCCACCAGTCGGACAGGCTGCCCTGCGGGTCGGTGTCGACCAGCGCCACCGGCCCGGCCCCGGTCATTTCCGCGGCAACCGCGACGTGGCCGGCCAGCGTGGTCTTGCCGGAGCCGCCCTTCTGGGAGGCGAAAACAAGCACCTGCATCGTTCCTCGGTTCCCCTCTGCCCGCGGCCGGCACGGGCGCGCCGGCCGTCGTTCTGTCTCAGGCCGCGCCGCACCGGCGGCGAATCCTGCGACAACGGTAAGGGGAGGAAGTTAAGTCAAGATGAAGGTAGAAGTATAAGATAAGAATAGAGCAAGGAAAACTTCGCGAGAATTTTATTGAAACAAGCGCATGATCTGTGTCGTGTTTTTGCCGGCCGCGACGCCGTCGCGGTTGTGCGGCGACGCAAAAGCGTTGTGATCGAGGGCGGGGCGTTGCAAAGTCCGCCGCGGCCGGTCGGCCCGGCCGCAACGGAAAGGGAGGCAAGCGCGCAATGAAGGCAGGCGAACTCGGCGGGGTGTGGGTCCCGGTGCTGACGCCGTTCACGGCGGATCTGGAGCCCGACAGGGACCGCCATGCGCGGCTGTGCCGCGATCTCCTGGCCGACGGCGCCGACGGGCTGGCCGTGTTCGGCACCACCAGCGAAGCCAACTCGATGTCGCCGGCGCAGCGCATGCGCCAGCTCGACGGCCTGATCGCGGCCGGCATCCCGGCCGAGCGCACCATGCCGGGCACCGGCGCCTGCGCGATCGACGACGCGGTGGCGCTCACCCGCCATGCGGTGCGCGCGGGCGCGTCGGCGGTGCTGATGCTGCCGCCGTTCTACTACAAGGGCGTCAGCGATGACGGCCTGTTCCGTTTCGTCGCCGAGGTGATCGAGCGGGTCGGCGACGACCGGCTGCAGCTGCTGCTCTATCACATTCCGCCGGTGGCGCAGGTCGGCTTCAGCCCGGCGCTGGTCGGCCGGCTGGTCGAGGCGTTTCCAGGCACCGTGGTCGGCATCAAGGACAGCTCGGGCGACTGGGACAACACCGCGACCTACCTGCGCGAGTTCCCGCAGCTGCGGATCTTCCCGGGCTCGGAGGTCTTCCTGCTGGACGGCCTGCGGGCCGGCGGGGCCGGCTGCATCACCGCGACCGGCAACGTCAACGCGGCCGGCATCCGCCGTGTCTACGCCGACTGGCGCGGGACGCAGGCCGACGGCCTGCAGGCCGAGGCCACACGCATCCGCAAGCTGGTGCAGACCCATCCGATGGTGCCGGCGCTGAAGCGCATCGTCGCGACGGTCTATGACGACGAGGGCTGGGCGTTGACCTGTCCGCCGATGCAGCCGCTGGGCGAGGCGGCATCGCGGGCGTTGCTGGATTCGCTCGCCGGCACCGCTCTGCTGCGCGCGCGCGCTGCCCAGGCAGCGGCCTGACCGATCCGTGGGCCGCCGGCGCCGGCGGGCGTCGGCGGCGCTTCAGTCGAACAGGGCGTCGATGTCGCCCTGACCCATGGTGGAATCGCCCTCGGCGCCATCGAGATCCTCGACCCGGGCACCGTTGATGATCGCACTGGCGCGCTCGATCATGCCGCGCATCTCGCGGGCGATGGTCAGCATGTGGTGGCGCGCGGCCTCGCTCTCATGCTCGACCAGCAGAGCGCCGACGCGCGGCACCGTCTCGCAGATCATCGCGTCGATCGCCGCGATCGTCTCATCGAACGGGCGGCGGAACTCGGCCGGCACGTGGTCATAGGCCGCGATTGCCAGGTCCTTGTGCGAGAAGCCGCTGTCGGCGAAATGCTGCACATAGGTCTTCGGCTGCCACTGCTCCAGTTCCGGCGCCATGTCCGGCATGTCGGCAACGAGTTCGAGCATCATGACGAACTCGTTGAAATGGTTCAGATAATCGGTCGACAGCAGAGTCGTGCCGTTGATCGTCGTGCCCTGGACCAGTCGACGGTAGGTCCGGGTGTGTGTGGCCGATCCGCTGTCCAAGGTCTCGTTCGCTCGGGTCAATGCCGTGCCCCGGCCGCGGGCCGCGGCGCGGGTCTTGTCTGCGTTGCGCCGGCCGCCGACCGATGCGCGAGCCGACGAACCGAATCCTCCCCACCGCCGGCAAGCCTAGCGTGTCGCGCGCGCTCCGCAAACCCGCGTCGCACCGGGGCGGCCGACGCGGTTGGGCATCGCCGCGTGCGGCGCGTCATCATCGCGCAGCGCGGCGGACGGCGGCCGTCCCCAAATGCAGAACAGGACGGTGGCAGCCCGGGGGACGAGCGATGGCGCGAGCAGGATACCGCTTCCGGCCGCGGTTGCGGCGGTTCAAGCCGGCCTGTGCCGTGCTGGCGGTGCTGTCCGCCGCCGGATCGGCGGCGGCGCAGCAGACCATCGCGCCGGAAAGCCTGCATTATCTCGGCGCGTTCCGCCTGCCGGGCGGCGAGGACCGGCCGCTGACCTTCGCCTATGGCGGCAATGCGATGACCTACAATCCGGACGGCGATCCGACCGGGCCGGCGGACGGCTTCCCCGGCTCGCTGTTCGTCACCGGCCACGATCGCATGGCCTATGGCGAATTGCCGGACGGCGACCAGGTGGCGGAGATCACGATACCGGTGCCGGTACGGGCGTCGACTCCCGCCGCGCTCGGCGAGGCCGGCTTCGTGCAGCCGTTCCGCGACATCGCCGCGGGGTGGTTCGCCGGGCTCGACGAAATCCCGCGGGTGGCGATGCAGTACCTGAACGCGCCGCCGCTCGGCGCGCGCATTCACCTCGGCTGGGGCCAGCATCTGCAGGACGACGAGGCCTCGCACGCGCTGTTCTCGCCCGGCCTGTCGGCGCCGGCGATGCAGGGGCCATGGTCGATCGCCGATGTGACGCCCTATGCCACCACCGGCTACATGCTGGAGATCCCGGCCGACTGGGCGGCGGCTCACACGCAGGGGAGGGTGATCGGCACCGGCCGCTACCGCGACGGCGGCTGGTCGGGGATGGGGCCTGCGCTGTTCGCCTATGCGCCCTGGACCGCCGACGGCACGCTGGCCGCGGCCGGCGCGCGGCTGCCGGCCACCACGCTGCTGCACTACCGCAGTTCGACCGAGACTGAGCGGATCGAGGGCGCGCTCGCCGGCTACCAGCACCCCGACGAGTGGGAGGGCGCGGCCTGGCTGACGACAACCGACGGGCGCGCGGCGGTGCTGTTTGCAGGCACCAAGGCCGTCGGCAGCCGCTACTGGTACGGTTTCGTCAATCCGGCGGGTGCCGAGCGGTCCTGCGTCGCCGGCGATTTCGTCGGCGAATTCCCGGTCTGCCGGCTGGCCGACGGGTCCGAGTGTCCGGCGGCCGAGCTGGTGGAATGCACCGGCCACAACGATTTTCGCGGCTGGTGGAGTACGCGCTTCGCTGCCCAGCTGATCCTCTACGACCCCGCCGACCTGGCCGCCGTGGCCGACGGCACGGCCGCCCCGTGGCAGCCGCAACCTTACGCGGCGGTATCGATCGACGACGTGCTGTTCCTTGACCCGCCGCCCTGGGATGTGGAGACGCTGGGCGCCGGCCCGCAACGGCGCCTGCGCATCGGCGACGCCGCCTACGACCGTGAACGGCAGATCCTGTATGTGCTCGAACTGTTCGCCGACGGCGCGAAACCCGTGGTTCACGTCTGGCGCATCGATTGACGCCCGGTCAGCCGAGTTCGTCGGCAGCAAGCCGAAGGGCGCGCAGCAGCTGATCGTCGCTGTACGGTTTGGCAACCCACGATAGCGGGCGCGCGGCAGCGGCACGTTCGCGGGTGAGGCGGTCGGAATGGGCGGTCACGAAGATCGATCGCACGCCGAACGTGCGGAACAAGTCGATGGCCGCATCGACTCCGTCGGCCGCACCGGCGAGCTGGATGTCCATCAATGCCACGTCCGGCTCGTGCTGCTGCACCAGCCGCCGCGCTTCCGCCGCGGAACGCGCCGGTCCGATAACGTCGTAGCCGGCGTCGCGCAACATGTCGGCGGTGGTGATGGCAGCGAGGAATTCGTCCTCGACCACCAGCACGCGCAATGGCTGCAATGTCTTCCGGTCCGGGTCGCCTTGCGCGCTCGCCCGCGGTCGATCGTTCTCGTCGCGGTCTGCGATACCGAATGCCAGAGGTCCCTTCTCGCGGCTGCTGCCGGAAACTCGCCTGTCTAACACAACTCCATTCCGTCTCTGGTTCGTGTACGGGTCAACCCGGCCAGATGGGCGGCAAGTTCGTCCTTGACGAACGGCTTGGCCACCACCGGCACTCCCTTCAGCGCTTCCGGCAACTCCGTGGTCATGCCGGAGCAGAACACGAAGGGTATTCTCTGACGTTGCAGCAGCAACGCCAGATCGAACGAGGTCGCGCCGCCCAGATCGACGTCGAGCACCGCCACGTCCGGGCGGTTCGCCTCGACGATGCCCCTGGCCTCGTCGGAGTTCGCCACTGGACCGAGGACGTCGAAACCCAGTTCCTCGACGATCGCCTCAAGGCCGACCGCGATAAGATACTCGTCTTCCACCAGCAACGCCTTCGGCCGGGCACCGGTTCCCAGCGCTGCCGAAAGCGCCGGCGAGGCCTCGACCACGCCGGCTTCCCGCGACGACACGACGGTCGCCAGCGGCATCACCTTCGGCCCCTTGCGGTTCAGGGCGACATGCAGCATGGCGCGCACGGCGGCGGACCGGCTCGGCATCCGATGCTCGAAACGCCACTCGTCGATGGCCGCGAGTTCTTCGTCGTTGACGTGGATCTGGATCTTCTCGACGCGCTTGCCTGCCACGTGCCTGTCCCTTTCTCAGGCGGGTCCGGGCTACCGGCGCGCGCACCCGCCTGGGTGACATATGTACAGGTTCTGCAAAGAAAATGCGACCGGCGCGCACGCGGCGGCGCCTAGCTCGGCTCGGTGCCGCCTGCTTTCGGTTCGTCGCACAGCTTTTCCAGCGGCGCGGTGAGTGTCCAGCCGAAGCCCGCGGCATCGTAGTCGAAGGCGACATCCGCATCGAAGGTCGACCGCAGCATCTCGTCGAGCAGGACGCGGCCGAATCCCTGCTCGTCGGGCGCGACGACCGGCGGGCCGCCACGCTCACGCCAGGCCAGCGTCACGCAGTTCTCGGCATCGACGGAGCAGGTGATGGTCACCGTCCCGGTGGCATTCGACCATGCGCCGTACTTCGACGCGTTTGTGGCGAGCT
Organism: Alphaproteobacteria bacterium; assembly: GCA_041396705.1. Lineage (NCBI taxonomy): Bacteria > Pseudomonadati > Pseudomonadota > Alphaproteobacteria > Alphaproteobacteria bacterium. The sequence goes on along the minus strand of JAWKYB010000015.1, from coordinate 103,305 downwards.
CGTGCAGCGCCATGCCGAGCCGTTCGGCCGCGGACGAACGTACCAGCAGGTCGGTCCCTTCGAAGCGATGGCGCGGGGGCCCGTCACCGGTGAAGTTGCCGAGCTGCGCCGAGACAAGTTCGCTGAGCCGCGCACCCTTCCAATCCTCCTGGATCAGAGCGTCGATCGAGCGGCCGAGACCGATCAGGCGGGGGATGAAGCCGGCCTGGAACGCCTGCACGTCGGGCGAGCGTCGGGCAATCAGCCGGGCCAGCGACTGCACGATGGTGAGCTGGTTCTTGGCGCGGTGGGCCAGCTCGCGCATCAGCAGCTCCACATGCGCGATCCGGTTTGCACGTTCGATCGCGGCAACGGCCAAAGCCTCGCTGACCTGGTTGGCTTCGCGCAGCGGCGTCAAGCGAGCCGGAACCCGCTCGCCCTTGCCGTAGGCCTGCGCGTCCGCGGCGATGCGGCGGATCGGGCGCGACAGGAACCGGCCGAACAAGAGGGCAAGCAGCAGCGACAGCATCACCAGCGCAATTCCGCCGATGCCGAGTCGCAGCCAGGATCGGTCGGAAAACGACTCCAATACCGGCTCCGGTGCGTCGATGATTGCCGTCCAGTCGGCCAGGAGCGGCTTGTCGGTGACTACCAGGTGAGACTCGCCGGCCGGGTCGGTCATCCAACGCGCAGTCGGGCGGGGACGATCGGCACCGAAGAGCAAGGCCGCAACATTTCCGCCGAGCAGGCTACCCGCCGCCGGCGTCCGAACGATCACGTTTCCCGACCCGTCCGCGATGGCAGCGGTGATCGCGGGGTCCAGCTGGCTCGTCTCCAGCCACGAATCGATATCGGCCGCATTGCGCGTCAGAACCAGGACGGCCTGGACCGCATCGTCGACGATGACGGGGTAGGTGATATTGAACACCGGTACGCCGGAAACCCGTCCGACGAAGACGTCGGAAACAAACGGCATTCGCCGCTGGACCGTGATGTCCACCGAGTGGGGGTCGCTGGTGAGGCCCAGTTCGGTCCCATACGGCACCCGCGTGTTCAGCAGCTGCTGATAATCGAGCCCCAGCAGCAGTACGAACGATTCCGTGCCGCGCAGCGCCGCCTGGGCACGCGCATGAAAATCGGCGTAGTCGCCACGGTCCAGCAGATCGGACGTGGCCAGCACTTTCAGCGTCGTGATGCTGTTGCTGATCTCCTGGTCGATGCGCGCCGCCAGACCGTCGGCGGCTTCGGTCAGGAAGGAGCTGTATCGCTCGCGCTCCAGGTCCGCATACAGCGCGAGCACATAGGCGCCGAAAGCCAGCACCGGCAGCACCAGAACCAATGCGAAGCCGATCAGATGAAGCGAGAGGGGCAGGCCTGCACGGCGCGCGGAAGCCGGGTCGTGTCTATGCACAGTCTTATTGGGCCCTCTCTCGGCCAATGGCTAAAGGCAGCCGGGCGACGGCATTCGAAAACGCAGCCAACTTAGTCCCAGCTTATGTGCTGGAAAAGCCCGCACATGCCCTAACATATGATCGGCGGAACCGGCCGCCGCGCGGACGGGTTGCCATGGTAGGGCGCGCGGCGGGGCGGGCCTGCGCGGACCACGAAGGAGCCACAAGGAATGCCGCAATTTGTCGAACGTTTTTCGCTCGCCGGCCGCACCGCGCTGGTTACCGGCGCCTCGAAGGGTATCGGACTCGAGATCTGCCGGGTGCTGGCCGATGCCGGTGCCGACATCGTCGCGGTGGCGCGCGACCGCACCGGCCTGGCCGAGGCCAGGGCAGCGGTCGAGGCGGCCGGCCGGCAGTGCCTGACGGTGGAGGCGGAGATGGCGACCGTCGAAGGGCCGCGCACGGCGGCCGCGCAGGCGCTGGCCCGCTTCGGTACGATCGACATCCTGGTCAACAATGCCGGCATCGCCCAGACCACGCCGATCCTCGACACGTCGGTCGACGAATGGGACCGGATCCAGGCGGTCAACCTCAGGGCGCCGTTCCTGCTGGCCCAGGCGCTGGCGCCGCAGATGATCGCCCAGCGCCGCGGCAAGATCATCAACGTGTCGTCGCAGACCGGCGTGGTGGCCATTCCCGACCACGCCGCCTATGCGGCCTCGAAGAACGGCCTCAACGCGCTGACCAAGTGCATGACCTGCGAATGGGCGCAGTACAACATCCAGTGCACCGCGATCTGCCCGACCGTGATCCTGACGCCGATGGGCGAGAAGGTGTGGGGCGACCCGGCCCGCGGCGACCCGATGAAGGCGAAGATTCCCGCCGGGCGGTTCGGCCGGCCGGTCGAGGTGGCCGACCTGGTGCTGTTCCTCGCCTCGTCCGCCTCCGACATGATCAACGGCGACGCGATCATGCTCGACGGCGGCTACACCGCGCTCTGACTATCCCGCTCCGTTATCCGGTAGCCCGGATGGAGCGGAGCGCCGCCCGGGGTCGGGTCCGCGGTCGGGGCCATGTCCGTTCCCGGAATACGCGGCGCTCCTTCCGGGCTACGCCACCTCGGGTCCGGTAGCCCGGATGGGGCGGAGCGCAATCCGCGAGCGGGGTCCGCGGTCGCGGCCGTGTTCGTTCCCGGAGCGCGCTACGCGTCTTCCGGGCTGCGACATCGCGTTCAGTCCAGCGCGATCTCGTACTTGGCGAAGCCGTCGCCGCCGTCGCCCTGCAGGACGATGCCCATCGCGGGCGTCAGCGCCGCCTCCGCCGCCGGCGCCGAGACGAAGGTGACGTCGAGGTCTCCGGGAATCGGCTTGAAGCCCCAGTTGCCGTCGGCCGACGGGTCGATGGTGCCGAGCTGGAAGATGTAGTTGGCCAGCACGGTGCGGTTCTCGTCCGGCGCCTCGATGATGATGTTGGAGCCGTCGAGACCGGGGAAGTTGCCGCCGCCGCCGGCGCGGTAGTTGTTGGTGGCGACGATGAACTGCGCCGTCTCGTCGATCGGCCGGCCGTCGAAGGTCAGGTCGACGATGCGGTGGGCGTCCGGCTCGGCCAGCGAGCCGTCGGTCGCGTAGCGCGCCGGCTGGGCCAGGTCGATCCGGTACGACACGCCGTCGATCACGTCGAAATTGTAGGACGGGAAGTCCGGGTTGAGCAGCGGCTGCTCGCCTGTCGCCGCCGGGTCGATGCGGTTGAACGCGCCGGCCGACATCTCCAGCCATTCACGCACCTGGGCGCCGTCCAGCAGCACCGCGCGCAGGGTGTTCGGGTAGATGTAGAGATCGGCGACGTTCATCAACGCGATCTCGCCGGCCGGGATGTTGGTGAAGTAGTCCGGCCCGCCGCGTCCGCCGGCCTTGAACGGCGCGCCGGCCGAAAGCACCGGCAGCCCGTCATATTCGGTGCCGGCGATCAGGGTCTCGACGTACCATTTCTGCGCGTTGGTCACGATCTGGATCGAGGGGTCGTCCTGCACCAGCGCGAAATAGCTGTTGATCGGCGCCGAGGTCTGGCCGACGCCCTCGCGCATATAGGCGATGGTCGCCTCGTGCTCCTCGCGCACCGCGTCGACGATCTTCGGATCGGCCTCGACCAGCGGGACGATGTCGCGGTCGACCCGCTCGTAGATGCCGCGCACCGCGCCGGTACCGTCCAGCACGGTCCACGCGCCGGCGTCGTCGACGGACAGGTCGAGGTCGACGAGGCCGAGGTGGCTGCCCCAGAAGCCAGGCATGGTCGCCGCCACCCCGTTGATGGTGCCGGCGACGGTGTCGACGCCGTCCAGGCCGTCATAGGTCGCGCTGGGGAACACCTGGTGGGCATGGCCGAACAGGATCGCGTTGATGCCGTCGACCTGCGCCAGCCAGAAGGTCGCGTTCTCGTCCCGCCCGTTCGGGCCCATCGTCGTCAGGCCGGAGTGCGGTACCGCGACGACGATGTCGGCGCCGGCCGCCTTCATCTCCGGGACGTACCGGCGGGCGGTGTCGACGATGTCGTGGGTGACGACCGTGCCCTCCAGATGTGCCTTGTCCCACTGCATGATCTGCGGCGGCAGGAAACCGATCACGCCGATGCGGATCGGGTGCGTGCCGCCGTCGACCCCGGTCAGCGTGCGCTCCAGGATCACGTATGGCGTGTAGTAGGGCGTGTCGTTCGACGGGTCGTCGTCGCCGTCGGCGTGGAACACGTTGGCGCAGACATACGGGAAGGCGGCGTCGTTGACCGCCTCGGCCAGGTAGTCGAGGCCGTAGTTGAACTCGTGGTTGCCCAGGTTGCCGACGTCGTAGCCGAGCAGGTTCATTGCCTTGTAGACCGGATGGACGTCACCCGGGGCGAGGCCGCGCTCGTTGGCCATGTAGTCGCCGAGCGGATTGCCCTGGATCAGGTCGCCGTTGTCGATCAGCACCGAGTTGGCCGCTTCGGCCCGGGCCGCGGCGATCAGCGACGCCGTGCGGGCCAGGCCGACCGCATTCGACTGTGCGTCGCGGTAGTAGTCGTAGTCGACCACGTGCACGTGGATGTCGGTGGTCTCCAGGATGCGCAGCTGGACCCGCTCGTCCGCGCGCGCGGACGGCACAGCCAGCATGGCGGCGACCAGGGCGCTCGCGCTCGCCAGGGCAAGCTTCAGATTCGTTCCGGTCCCCGCATGCATGGCTCCGCCCTCCCGTTCGCACCGTGTCGTCCCCACTCGCCGGATGCTACGCCCGGCGCCCGGCGGGGGGCAACGGCGGCCGTATGACATGATCGGGATCAAACGGCGCCGCCGGCGCAGTGCCTAAGCTGGCTCTCGTCCGCAGCAACGGAGAGGCGCCATGAGACTTCGCCACATCGGCCTGGCCGCCGCCGGCCTGTTTGCGCTGCAGGCGCCGACGCTTGCGTCGCCGGGCTGCGACCTGCTGCGCATGTGCTCCGCCCAGATCGCCGACGAGATGCTGCGCGGGGCGGAAGGCGGCTGCGGCCAGTCGTGGCGCGCCGCGACGATCCGCCAGTACCGCCAGATGAGCGTGTCGCCGCTGGAACAGGCGGGCCCGGGCGTGTGCGAGGCGGTATTCCAGACTTTCGCCGTCAACGTCCGCGGCTGGTACGAGCATCGCCAGTTCTGCCGCATTCCGCCGGCCTGCAAGATCGAGAATCTCGGCGACCTGCCGGCACTGCCCGGCGCCGAATAGCGGCCGATCAGGCCGAGCGTCCGAACTCGCCCTGGCCGCGGCTCGCCGTGTCGGCGACGTCGGCGCCTTCGCTGAACGGCTTGGGCAGCCAGGTGCCGTCGGCCGGCACGCCGGCACGGGCGAACAGCGCCTCGCGGTGGGCGGCGACCATCGTGCGCAGCGACGCCAGGTCGACGCCGAGCAGCCGCCTGTTGCGCTTCCTGGCGACGCCGTCGACCCACACGCTGTCGACGTTGCCGCTGTTGGCGGATTCGACGATCGCGCCATAGGGGTTGTTCATCGGGAACATGTTGATCGCATTGGTGTCGACCAGGATCAGGTCGGCCCGCTTGCCCGGGGTCAGGCTGCCGACCTTGTCGGCCAGCCCGCAGGCGCGCGCGCCCTCGACCGTGGCGAACTGCAGCACGTCGGTCGACATCAGCGGCAGCGGGTCGACGATCCGCTTCTCGTCCAGCGCGCGGCCGTTGACTACGGCGCGTGTGCCGGCCAGCAGCATGCGCATGGCACCGAACATGTCGCCGGCGATCGAGGTGACGATGTCGATCGAGATCGACGGCCTGACCCCGACCTCCAGCAGCCGCATCGTCGCCAGCCAGCCATGGCCCATCTGCAGCTCGACCTCCGGCGAGATCGACGCGGTGGCGCCGGTGTCGGCGATCAGCCGGATTTCCTCGTCCGCCAGCATGTTGCAATGGACGAAGGTGATGTCGTCGCCCAGCAGGCCGCGCGCATCCATCTGCAGCAGCGGTCGCGACGTGCCCCACAGGCCGTCGCCGACATGCATGGTGATGCGCAGGCCGAGGTCGCGGACGTGGTTGAACTCCTCCTCGGTGATGTCGATGCTGGAGAACTGCGGGCCGCGCGAGGCGAACGCCATGGTGACGAGGCCGTCGTCGCCGGGGAAGTGGGTGCGGCGCACCCGGGTCACGTCCGCCAGGTTGGTCGGCAGGTTGCCGTTCGGGATCCACTCGTCGTTCGAGTTGCCGTAGCCGTAGACGCCGCGTATGCCGCTGTCTTTCAGCCCCTGCACCGCGCCGTCGGCGTGCGCCGGCGTGTTATTGTTGTGCGACCAGTCGTACAGCGTGGTGATGCCGCTATCGAGCGCCTCCAGCGCGCCGAGGTGGTTGGCGACGTACATGTCCTCGGGCGAGTAGAGCCGGCCCATCACGCCGCGCACGCCGGCGAAATATTGCGCCAGCGTCCAGTCGGCAGCGGTGCCGCGCAGCAGCGCCTGCCAGGTGTGGCGATGGGAATCGACGAAGCCGGGCAGGGCGATCATGCCGCCGGCCTCCACCACCTTGGCATCGTCGGCGCCGATGGTCGGCGCGACCGCGGCGATGCGGTCGCCGTCGATCAGGATGTCCGCGCGCTGGAAGTCGCCCAGCGTGGGGTCGAGCGTCAGCACGGTGGCGCCGCGGATCAGCGTTCTGGCCATGTCGTCCTCCCCTGGCCGGATGGCCCGCCGCTGGCGGCCATCGCGTTGCCGGCGAGCTTAGACCGGCGCGGCGGCGGATACACGCGGGATCGCCGCACTGCCGGCCGCGTACCGCACGGGTTGCCGCAGCGACATGCGCCGGCCCATAGTCGGCGCGGCGGCGCTGCCGCCGGGCCAGGGGGGAGGACTGCCCATGCGTCGTGCAATCGTGGTCGGCGGCTCGCTGGGCGGGCTGTTCGCCGGCTGCAACCTGATGCGGACCGGCTGGGACGTGACCGTGGTCGAGCGCACGCCCGGTCGCCTGGCGGGCCGCGGCGCCGGCCTCGGCGTACATGCGCCGATGGTGCAGACCCTGCTGGCCGCCGGCTGCGCCGTCGATGCGACGCTGGGGGTTCCGATACCGGGGCGCGCCTGCTTCGCCCGCGACGGCAGCGTCATGGCTGCGATCGACATGCCGCAGTTCGGCATCTCCTGGGGCAAGCTCTACTCGCTGCTCAGTGCCGTTTTCCCCGAGTCGCAGGTGCGGCGCGGGGTGGGCGTGGTCTCGGTCGAGCAGGATGCCGACACGGTGACGGCGCGGCTCGACGACGGCAGCAGCCTGACCGCGGAGCTGCTGGTCGGTGCCGACGGGTTGCGCTCGTCGGTGCGGCGGCAGTACCTGCCCGGGGTCGACCTGGTCTATGCCGGCTACATCGCCTGGCGCGGCCTGGCCGAAGAGGCGGCGCTGCAGCCGGAGACGCTGCGGACGCTGTTCCCGCTGTTCGCCTTCGCCATGCCGGACGGCGAGCACATCCTCGGCTATCCGGTGCCCGGCGAGAACGACGACGTGCGCGTCGGCCATCGCCGCTACAACTTCGTCTGGTACCGGCCGGTGGACCCGCAGCGCGGCCTGCGCGACATGCACACCGACGCCCACGGCCGCTACTACCCAGACGGCATCCCGCCGCATGCTGTGCGCGACGATGTCATCGCCACCATGTACCGCGATGCCGAGGCGCTGCTGCCGGCGACCTTCGTCGATGCGATCCGCGCGACCGCGATGCCGCTGTTCCAGCCGATCGGCGACCTGGAATCGCCGCAGATCGCCTTCGGTCGCGTCGCCATCCTGGGCGACGCCGCCTTCACCACCCGGCCGCACGTGGCTCAGGGCGCGATCAAGGCCGGCTTCGACGCGATGGAACTGGCCGCCGCGCTGGCGGCCGAGCCGGACGTGACGGCGGCGTTGCAGCGCTACGACGCGGTCCGCCGGCCCGCCAGCATGGCGGTGGTCGAGGAATCGCGCCGGCTCGGCGCCTATCTGGAAGGCAGGCTGGGCCCGATCCGCCGCGACCCGGAGCGGCTGATCCGCGAGAATGGCGGGGTCGACCCCGCCGCCGCCATGGCCGACGGCGGCGTGATGGTGCGCCTGCTGAAGGCGCTCGGCTATGGCTGACGATGGGGCGACCCACCGCCCCGCTTGACAGTGCGCCGCCGCCGGCCGCTGCATGGCGCATAGGCGACAGCCGGATTGGCGGCGGTCGCGAAGGGGGCAGGGGCATGGCACAGCATCACGACATCGCGCCGACGGCAGAAGCCTTCACCTGGGGCTGGCTCGACCCGTTCCGCGATCCGATCCTGCGGGTGCGGTCGGGCGACACGGTCGGGCTGACCGCCTGGGCGGCCTGCCGCGAGCGGAACCTGCCGCCGGACCGCACCACGGTCGACCCGCGGCACCTCGACGCGATGTCGAAGCTGACGCCGGGGCCGACCAGCCACATGATCGTCGGGCCGATCCACGTCGAAGGTGCGGCGCCGGGCGACGTGCTGCAGGTCGACATCCTGGAGGCCAGCCTGGCCGACGGGTGGGGCTATGCCGCGATCTATCCCCTGCAGGGCACGCTGCCCGGCGAGTTCGAGGAACAGCAGACCTTCCACACGCCGATCGACCGCAACCGCGGGGTGGCGACCCTGCCCTGGGGCAAGGAGCTGACGCTGGAGCCGTTCTTCGGCATCCACGCGGTGGCGCCGCCGCCGAACTGGGGCCGGCTGTCGGCGATGGAGCCGCGCAAGTTCGGCGGCAACATGGACAACAAGGACCTGAAGCCCGGCACCACCCTGTACCTGCCGGTGTTCAACGACGGCGCCCTGTTCTACGCCGGCGACGGTCACGCGGTGCAGGGTCACGGCGAGGTCTGCGTGACCGCGATCGAGACTTCGATGTCGGGCCGGTTCCGCCTGACGGTGCGCAAGGACCTGGATTACGACTATCCGTTCGCCGAGTCCGCGACGACGCTGATCAGCATCGGCCTGGACGCCGACCTCGACGAGGCGGCGCGGATCGCTGTGCGCCAGATGATCGCGCATGTCTGCCGGCGAACCCAGCTGACCCGTCACCAGGCCTATGCGCTGTGCTCGCTGGTCGGCGACCTGCACGTCACCCAGACGGTGGACGGCGAGAAAGGCTGCCACATGGTGCTGGACAAGGCGCACCTGTAGGCGCAAGTCGACCCGCCGGAAAGGCGACGGGCCCGACGCATGTGCGCCGGGCCCGTGCAGACGATGCCTTGCAGGCCCGGCCGGCTTCAGAAGGAACCCGGCGCCAGCTTGAACACGTCCGGGTTGGCGAAGTCGGCGATATAGGCCAGCTGCATGACCAGCGCGGCCTCGGGCGCGGCTTCGCCCTCGGCCGCCGCCTCGCCCTGGCGCTGGGCGATGCTCAGCGTCACGCTGCTGCCGTCCGCGTCCTCGGCATAGAAGGCGAGCAGGTTGCCGCCCTCGAGCGGGACGCCGACCGCGGTCTTCTCCGGGTCATAGCCCTGGCCGCGGAAATAGCCGACCAGCAAAGAGGCCGCGTTGCGGATACCGTCCGGCGTCGAATCCTCGGCCGCGCCCCAGACGATGTTCACCTGGATCAGGCTGTGGCTCTCGTAGCCGAAGATGTAGACGACCCGCGCGGTGCCGCCCTCCGGCATCAGGCCCGGCACGGCGATGCGTAGATTGGTGGTCTTCTCCAGCGCGTTCTCGCCCGCCTCGACCTGGTCGGCCGTGACGCCGAAATCGGCCTCGATCGCGGCGCGGACCTCGTCGGCGGTCATGCCGAAGCGGGCGCTGCGGAAGCCGTCGATGGTCGCCGGCTCTGCCGGCTGCTGCGCGGCGGCGGCGGCGTCGGCTCCGACGGCGGTCGCCGCCTCGCCGGTGTCGAGATCAAGCGTCTCGTTGCCGGCGGCCAGCGCCGTGCCGGCGGCGCCGAGCCAGCATGCCCCGGCCAGCGCCAGGGCGCGAACCAGATCAAGCTGCATCGTCGGTCACCTCCGCGCCGGCGCCGGCGCTCGCGGCCTGCTGGTCGATCAACTCCGCCCAGCTGCCGGTCGACAGCAGCTGTGCATAGATCAGGCCGAGCCAGCCCTTCTTGCGCCAGTCGAGGAACACGTCGTCGGGCAGGGCGTTGAATTTCTGCTCGTCGATCACGCGGAAGCCGGTGATCGCCAGCTGCTCGCCGCTGGTCATGCGGATGTTGGCCCGGTTCTCGCGCAAGAGGTCGTGCTCCTTCAGCGCCGCGGTGAACAGCCGCGTGCGCTCGATCTCGCGCTGGAAGCTGGTGCAGAACTCCAGCGCGCGCTCCAGCACCTGGGTGCGCTGGCCGTTGCGGAACAGCGGCCGCACGTCGCTGTTGACCACCAGGTCGGAGTCCTGGTCGATGCACAGGCCGAGCTTGGTCTTGTCCTGGCTCTCGGCGAAAATGAACGGATAGCGGCGTGCATAGGCCGGCACGTAGGCGCCGGCGCGCCAGCTGCCGTCGGCCTCGACGAACAGGTTGTGGCCGGCGCGCATGCCCAGGATCACCACCGGGGCCGGATTGTCGCCGCCGGCGAACACGATGGGATAGTGGCGCGCGGCCGCCGCGAATTCGATCGCGTTCAGCATCATCACATTGGCGTGGCGGGCGAAGCCGAAGCCGCCATTCTCCTTCAGCGACAGGTTGCCGTGCTTGTTGGCGTCCAGTAGCACCGGCTTGCCATAGAGCGGCGGCAGGCCGCTCGGCGCCCCGTCGGAAGCCGGAGCGGTGGCCTGGTCCTGTACGGTGTCACTCATCTGCGATCCTTCTTGAAATCTGGGGCCGCGGGGGCAGGCTGCGGCGGACTGTGGGCGGCGAAAGTCTGCACCGATTGTGCCCAAAATCGGGTTAATGCCCGACCGTCAATGTAGTATCGGGCGGGTCAGCCTGCCTGCCTGGCTGAGGTATTCGGCCCCGCCTTTGCGGATCTGGGGCGAAAGTGGAGGTCCGGGCCGGAATCGAACCGACGTGCAAGGATTTGCAGTCCTCTGCATAACCACTCTGCCACCGGACCATGCGCGAACGCTGCGCGCGTCCGACGCGGCTCGATATAGGCTTCGCCCGGCGCCATCGTCAAGGCGGCGGGTGGCGCGAGGGGCGGCGGCCTGAGCATGCTTGCGGCCTGCGCCGCCATTGATTATTTAGCGCACGCGAGCCGCGGCCTCCCCGGACTCCGGTTTGCGCCCGCCCGATGGCCAGACAAGGCGCCAGATGTCATGACCGACTACGCCACCGCGCGCCAGAACATGATCGATTGCCAGCTGCGGCCGAACAACGTCAACGACGCCGCCGTGCTGAAGGCGATCGCGCAGACGCCGCGCGAGATGTTCGTGCCAGCGGCGAGCCGCCCGATGGCCTATGTCGACGAGGATGTACCGGTCGGCGCGGGCCGCGCGCTGCTGGAGCCCATGGTGTTCGCCCGCATGCTCGAGCTGGCGGAGATCGGCCCCGGCGACATCGTGCTCGATATCGCCTGCGCCACCGGCTATTCGACCGCCGTGCTGGCCCGGCTGGCCAACACCGTCGTCGCGCTGGAGGACAGCGCCGAGCTGGCCGATGCCGCCAACGAGCTGATGACCGACCTGGCCATCGGCAACGCGGTTGTGGTCACCGGTGCGCTGACGGCCGGCCGGCCGAGCGATGCGCCGTTCGACGTGATCCTGATCGAGGGCGCGGTGGCCGCGATTCCGCCGGCGTTGATCGATCAGCTCGGCGAGGGCGGGCGGCTTGTCGCCATCCTGCGGCCCGACGACGGCCCCGGACGGATGACGCTGGTGGTCAAATCCGCCGGCGCGATCTCGCAGACCGCGGCCTACGACGCCGCCACGCCGCGGTTGGAGGCGTTCACGCCGGCGGCCGGTTTCGTGTTCTGAGCGGGCCGAAGCCACGCCGAACCGCTTGCGTGTCGTAAGATCATCGGCTAAGCGGTTGATTCGTCTGCTCGAAGCGGACGCAAAGCCTCGCCGGCCCGGGCGCCTCGCCATCGGGTCGACATCGCGGTGCCTGGAAGCCCGAGGGGAGCGACGGTGATGCTGAGACTGGGTTCCGTGCGGCGTCTGGCCGGCGGCATGACCGCGTTGGCGTTGCTGGCGCTGCCGCCGCTTGCTCCGGCAACGGCCGACACCCTGGTCGACGCCCTGGCGCAGACCTACACCACCAATCCGCGCCTGCTCGCCCAGCGCGCGGCGCTGCGCGCCTCCGACGAGCAGGTGCCGCAGGCCCTGTCCGGCTGGCGGCCGACCGTCACCATCAACGCGCAGGCCGGCTATACCGACGCGACGTCGGAGAACCGCACCACCCAGAACAGCGTCGATCTGCAGCCGCGGGCGGGGTCGGTCACGATCAATCAGCCGATCTTCAACAACGGCGCGATCCTCGCCACGGTCGACCAGGCCAAGAACGTGGTCCAGGCGGCCCGCGCCCAGCTGTTCTCCACCGAGCAGGCCGTGCTGCTGGACGCCGCCACCGCCTTCGCCAACGTGGTGCGCGATACCGCCGTGCTCCAGCTCAACCAGAACAACGAACGCGTGCTGGGCGAACAGCTGCGCGCGACCCAGGATCGGTTCGAGGTCGGAGAGCTGACCCGGACCGACGTGGCGCAGGCCGAGGCACGGCTGGCATCCGCCGTCGCCAACCGGATCCAGGCCGAGGGTGCACTGACCACCTCGATCGCCAACTACGAGCAGGTGATCGGGCCGCTGCCGGCCGAGCTGGTGCGGCCGCGGGCGCTGAGCGGGCTGCCGGCCTCGCGCCAGGACGCGATCGCCATCGCGCTCGCCAACAATCCCGATATCGCCGCGGCCGAGTTCAACCTGCGTGCGGCGACCGATGCGATCGACACGCAGATCGCCACCCTGCTGCCGACCCTCTCGCTGCAGGGCGAATACCGCTATGCCTATGAGAGCTCGACGCCGAACACGGAAAGCCGCAGCGCGGCCATTCTCGCCATCCTGTCGATTCCGCTCTACCAGAGCGGTGCGGAATATTCCGCGATCCGGGCGGCGCGGCAGACGATGAGCCAGCGCCAGAGCGACCTCGACCAGGCCAAACGGCTGGTGACGGAGGCGGTGACGGCGGCCTGGGACCAGCTGCAGACGGCGCGCGCGGCAATCACATCGTTCCAGGCGGCGGTCCGCGCGCAGGAGATCGCGCTGGAGGGGACCCGGCAGGAATCGACCGTGGGCACGCGCACGATCCTGGACGTGCTGGACGCGGAGCAGGAGCTGTTCAACGCGCAGGTTTCGGTGGAGCGTTCGCAGCGCGACGAGGTCATCGCCACCTACACGCTGGCGCGTGCCATCGGCGGTCTGACCGCGGCACAGCTCGGCCTGCCGGTCACCTACTACGACGTCACCGGGCACTACGACGATGTCAAGGACGCGTGGATCGGCACCGAATGACGCAGCCGGCACCTGTCGCCCCGCGGGCCGCATTGCTCTGGGCAGTTTTGGACATTGCGTTTGACTTCGCCTATTTTGGCGGATCGGCGAAGGACGAGCGATACAGCAGACGAAGGCGGCGCGGATGAGCCCAGCTGACGGCCAGCAAGAACCTTCGATGGAGGAGATCCTCGCCTCCATCCGGCGTATCATCTCGGAGGACGGAGACGGCGACCAGGCACCGGCGCCGCAGGCCGTGCCGGAGCCTGTCGAGGACGAAATCGAGGAGCGGGACGCCCTGGAGCCGGATCCCGAGCCGGAGCCGGACGTCGTCCTCGAGGCCATGGACGAGGAGCCGGACGACGAGGTCCTTGAGCTGACCGACCTTGTCGACGACGACGGCACGGTGGTCGACCTGGCGCAGCCGGCGGCGCGCGAGCCGGCGCCGATGGCCGAGCTGCTGCCCGAGGATGCCGGCATGCCCGCGGCCGGTGACGACGACGGCAACATCCTTTCCGACCACGCCGCAGCGATGGCGGCAGGCTCGCTGGCGGCGCTGACGACGGCCGCCGGGCGCAAGATCGCCGACCAGCTCGGCGCATCGGACATTGGCGGGCTGACGGTGGAGGAACTCGTCCGCCAGTTGCTGCGACCGATGCTGCGCGACTGGCTGGACCAGAACCTGCCGCCGATGGTCGAGCGCCTGGTCCGCCGCGAGATCGAACGGCTCGCGCAGCAGGTACGGCGCTAGCCGCGCCGCAACAGCCTGCCGCCACGGGGCTTCCGCCCACCGTCGAAACTTGATAATCGCGTCGCGCGCCGGCCGTGCGACAGCGTGGCCGCGCCGCGACCGTCCACCAGCCGACACGCCAAGACCGGACCGAACATGCTCGAAAAGACTTTCACGCCCGCCGAGATCGAAGCGCGCCACTATGCGCGCGAGGAGGAATCCGGCGCATTCGCCTGCGGCCGCGCGGGCGCCGGCGATCCGTTCACCATCGTCATCCCGCCGCCGAACGTGACCGGTTCGCTGCACATGGGCCATGCGCTCAACAACACGCTGCAGGACGTGCTGGTGCGCTGGCGGCGCATGCAGGGCCGCGACGTGCTGTGGCAGCCGGGCACCGACCATGCCGGTATCGCCACCCAGATGGTGGTCGAGCGCCAACTGGCGGCGAGCGGCTCGAACGAGGACCGCCGCTCGCTCGGGCGCGAGGCGTTCATCGAGCGCGTCTGGGCCTGGAAGGCGGAGTCCGGCGGTCTGATCATCAACCAGCTGCGGCGGCTCGGCGCATCGTGCGACTGGTCGCGCGAGCGCTTCACCATGGACGAGGGCCTGAGCCGGGCGGTGCTCAAGGTGTTCGTGCAGCTGTACCGCGAGGGCCTGATCTACAAGGACAAGCGGCTGGTCAACTGGGACCCGAAGCTGGAGACCGCGATCTCGGACCTCGAGGTCGAGCAGGTCGAGACCAAGGGGCACATGTGGCACTTCCGCTATCCGGTCGAGGGCGAGGCGGGTGTCTCGCTCGTCGTCGCGACCACGCGTCCGGAGACGATGCTGGGTGACACCGGCGTCGCCGTGCATCCCGAGGACCCGCGCTATAGGCACCTGATCGGCAAGCACTGCATCCTGCCGCTGGTCGGCCGTCGGATTCCGATCGTCGGCGACGACTATGCCGACCCGGAGACCGGGACCGGCGCGGTCAAGATGACGCCTGCGCACGACTTCAACGACTTCGAGGTCGGCAAGCGCCACGGGCTGGAGATGATCAACATCTTCGACGTTCGCGCCCGGCTGAACGACGCCGTGCCCGAGAAGTATCGCGGCATGGACCGCTATGAGGCGCGCAAGGCGGTCGTGGCCGACATCGAGGCGCTGGGGCTGCTCGACCGCATCGAGGATCACGTCCACACCGTGCCCTATGGCGACCGCGGCGGCGTGCCGATCGAGCCCTATCTGACCGAGCAGTGGTATGTCGACGCGGCAACGCTGGCCCGGCCGGCGATCGCGGCGGTCGAGGCGGGGCGCACCCGTTTCGTGCCGGAGCAGTGGACCAAGACCTATTACGAGTGGATGCACAACATCCAGCCCTGGTGCGTGTCGCGCCAGCTATGGTGGGGCCACCGCATTCCTGCCTGGTACGGCCCCGACGGCACCGTGTTCGTCGCCGAGACCGAGGGCGAGGCCCAGGCCGCGGCCGACGCTCACTACGGCGCGCCGACAACGCTGGAACGCGACCCCGACGTGCTCGACACCTGGTTCTCGTCGGCGCTGTGGCCGTTCTCGACGCTCGGCTGGCCCGACGAGACGCCGGAACTGCAGCGCTACTACCAGACCGACGTGCTGGTCACAGGATTCGACATCATCTTCTTCTGGGTCGCCCGGATGATGATGATGGGCCTGCATTTCATGCGGAAGGAGCCGTTCCACACCGTCTACATCCACGCCCTGGTCCGCGACGAGAAGGGCGCGAAGATGTCGAAGTCGAAGGGCAACATCATCGATCCGCTGGAGCTGATCGACGAGTTCGGCGCCGACGCGTTGCGCTTCACGCTGGCGGCGATGGCGGCGCAGGGCCGCGACATCCGGCTGTCGACCGCACGCGTGGCCGGCTATCGCAACTTCGCGACCAAGCTGTGGAACGCGGCACGCTTCACCGAGATGAACGGCTGTGCGCCGGACCCGGCGTTCGTGCCGGCCGGCGTGGGCCTGGCGGTCAACAAGTGGATCGTCGGCGAGACTATGCGCTGCATCGGCGCGGTGGACCGGGCGCTGGAGGAGTTCAAGTTCGACCAGGCCGCCGGTGCCGTCTACCACTTCGTGTGGCACAGCTTCTGCGACTGGTATCTGGAATTCACCAAGCCGATCCTGCAAGGCGGCGACGCCGATCCGCGCGACGTGGCGGAGACCCGGGCGACCACGGCCTGGGCGCTGGGCCGCATCCTGCACCTGCTGCACCCGTTCATGCCGTTCGTCACCGAGGAACTTTGGCAGCAGCTGGGCCCGGCCGACGGCGGGTTGCTGGTCACGGCGCCATGGCCCGATGCCGACCTCGGCCTGGTCGACGAGACCGCCGCCGGCACGCTCAACTGGGTGGTCGACCTTGTTTCGGCCATCCGCACGGTGCGGGCCGAACTGAACGTCCCGCCGTCGGCCGAGCTCAACGCGCACCTGTACGGTGCCGACGCGGCCGTCGCCGCCCGGCTGGCCGAGAACGAGGCGCTGATCCGGCGGGTCGCGCGGCTGTCGGCCGTCACGGCCCACGCCGGCGCGGCCGGCGATGGCGACACCCGTGCGGCGGCGCAGACGGTGGTCGGTGCGGTCACCGTGGTGCTGCCGCTGGGCGACGTCATCGACCTGGACCAGGAGCGTGGTCGGCTGCGCAAGGATCTGTCCCGTTTCGACGACGAGATCGCCAAGATCGCCAAGAAGCTCGACAACCCGCAGTTCCTCGCGCGCGCCCCCGAGGACGTGGTGGCCGAGCAGCGCACCCGGCAGGCCGACGCCCAGGAGCAGCGCGCGCGCCTCGCGGCGGCGCTCGGCCGGCTCGGCGGCTGACCGGCTGCGCCGACGGCGGTACCCCGCTTGTCGGTGACTCTTCTCACCTGGGCGCGGCGGGCGATGCGCATCGAGACGCGCCCGTCGCCCTGGGAGACCCGGATGGAACCGCGGATTCCCGGCGCTTTGCCGCGTCTCTGACGGCAATTTCTGAAAAGTCGTTCAGAATATTAAATAATTGACATGTCGATGCATTCGTAGGAGGTTCGCTCGGCCATGTGGGCAAACCACAGGCTGTCTTCGAGGGCGGTTCCGCCATGCTCATCGCCAATGACGAAATGCTGGTCGCCAGCCACCCCCTCATTGAGGCTGGGATCAAGTATTGGCAGAAGCTGGCCCGCGACCGGGCCATGCCGCGTCGGCGCGAACTCGACCCGACCGATATCCCGCGCTTGTTGCCTTACACGATTCTGCTGGATATCCAACACGATCCGCTGGATTTTTACATTCGTGTTGCTGGTCAACATATTATCGACAACTACGGTCGCACGCCGGTGCGATGCACAATTAACACACTGATTTCGGAAAATCCGTCGATCCGGCGCTTCGCCGACAGCTTCCGTTTGTGCGTGCAGCAGCGGCGCCCGGTGGTGGTCGAGGACCGGTTCGTCGGGGCGGACGACCTGCGCAAGCGCACCTACGGGGTCATTTTGCCGCTGGCGGACGACCGCGACGAGGTCTCGCACCTGTTGTGCTTCAGCGTCTATCTGGACCGCGACGGCCACCAGATCGGCTGAATCCCGGCGTCCTGCCGCCAAACAAGTCGAGCGCCCGGGCCGAGGTTGCGGTCACTCCCGACGTTCAGCCCCCGGAAAACATCGCATCGAGCAGGCGGTTGACGCGGCGGCCGTTCTCGGCGGCGCTGGCCGGGGCCGGTCCGCCGTTCAGGTGATCGACAATCTGCTGCACCAACGGCTGGTGCACATGCGGCGGGTCGTCCACGTCGATGCGCTCGACCGCGCCGTCGCTCTCCACCGTGATCGGCGACGGTGCGAAGAAACGCATCGAGGCGCGGCCGCGATCGCCGATCAGGGTCACCGTCTCCTCGTGCCGGTCGGCCACGTAGTTGCAGGCGAAGCTGGCGACCACGCCGCCGGGGTAGACCACCGTGGCGCCGACCGTATCGTCTGCCGCATAGAGCCCAGCCTGGTTGACGCCGGCGCCGCACGCCGACAGCGCCGGACCGAAGGCATGGTCGAGCCAGTCCAGCGTGTGCACCTGCGTGTCGGTGAACAGGCCGCCGCCGTTGATCGCCGGATCGGTCTTCCATGCCACGTCGGGCGGCTCGTCGGCGCGGCGGAACTGGCGCACGGCCACCATGCGGATGCGCCCGAGGCGGCCATCGGCGGCCAGCGCGCGGAAGGCCTCGAACCGCGGCAGCGCGCGCCGGTAGTAGGCGACGTAAAGCCCGGTGCCGGCGCGGCTGCAGGCCTCGATCATCGCGTCGCATTCGGCGCCGCTCATCGCCATCGGCTTCTCGACCAGCACCGGCTTGCCGGCTGCAGCGGCCTTGCGGACGTATGTCAGGTGCGAGCTCGGCGGTGTCGCCACGTAGACGGCATCGACGTCGGGGTGCCCGATCAGGGCGTCGGCGTCGTCGAACCAATGGCTCGCGCCGTGGCGCCGGGCGAAGTCCGCCGCCTTGGCGCCGTCGCGACGCATCACCGCCGTCAGCGCGCTGTCGCGCGCCTTGTAAAGCGCCGGGCCGCTCTTGACCTCGCAGACGGCGCCGCAGCCGACGATGCCCCAGCGGATCGTCGCCATCGTCAGCGCGGTCCGGCCGCGGCCGGCGCCGCATCCGCACGGTCCGCCGGCGCGCCAGCCGGGGCTTGAGTCATCATACAGGTCACGGGTCGGATCCTCCGGCGTTCCTATTGCCGACGGCCGGCCGGCTTTGCAAGCGGCCGGAGCCCTGGTCGGCGCGTGGCCGGCGCTATGCCTCGCCGCGGGCGGGATAGTCCTTCTCGAGGATGAAGTCGGTCGCCTTCAGCAGGTCGGCGATCTGCGGGCGGGCGAACGGCATGGTCTGGGTGGCGGCCAGGTAGAGCGTTCCGTCGGCGCGGACCATGAACAGTCCGGGCTCGGAAAACAGGGCGGGCTCCTCGATGCCGATCGAGGTCTTGCCGCGGCTGGTCGAGATGGCAAGACCCCAGTCTCGTGCGGTTTGCAGCGGAAGGTCATAGCCGACGCGGGTCTGGTCAAGCCCCCATTTCTCGCGTGCGGCGTCGGCCCGGTCGCGGCCGTCCATCGAGAGCGCGACCACTTCGACGCCGCGTTCGGCGAAGGCGGCGACATGTCCCTCCAGCCCGCCGACATAGGTGGCGCAGGCCGGGCAGTGCAGGCCGCGATAGGCGACGATCAGCGTGAAGGTCCGCGGCCGGGCATCGGCCAGCGTGAACGTTTTTCCGTCGAGCGTCGGCACGCTGAGCGCCGGCGCGGGCTGGCGGGTCTTGAGCATCCAATATTCCCCTGGTTTCGTTCGTGGATTGGCGTACTGCGCGCGACATAGACGCGCGCGGGCGGCCGGGCAATCCCGCTCGCCGAGCCGTGATCCGCCGTGTGTGGCGTCGGCATGCGCCCGATGCAGCCAAGCGTTGCGCCTTTGCGCCTTGTGTTGGATCGGGTGGGCGACAATGATGCGCCCGACGCGGCCATCCCCGGCCCAACAGCAAGCGTGCGGAGGATCATGCCCATGGGGGCCAACCCGAATTTCGACAAGACCAAGCTGCCCAGCCGTTATGTCTCGGTGGGTGCGAAAAGCGCGCCGCACCGCGCCTACTACTACGCGATGGGCATGTCGGAGGCGGAGATCGCCCGCCCGTTCGTCGGCGTGGTGACCACCTGGAACGAGGCCGCGCCCTGCAACATCGCGCTGTCGCGCCAGGCCCAGGCTGTGAAGCTGGGCGTCAAGGCGGCCGGCGGCACCCCGCGCGAGTTCACCACCATCACCGTCACCGACGGCATCGCCATGGGTCACGAGGGCATGAAGTCGTCGCTGGCCAGCCGCGAGGTTATCGCCGATTCCGTCGAGCTGACCATGCGCGGCCACTGCTATGACGCCATGGTCGGTTTGGCCGGCTGCGATAAGTCGCTGCCGGGCCTGATGATGGCGATGGTGCGCCTGAACGTGCCATCGGTGTTCATGTATGGCGGCTCGATCCTGCCCGGGCGGTTCCGCGGCCGCGACGTCACCATCGTCGACGTGTTCGAAGGCGTCGGCGCCAACGCGGCCGGCAACATGGACGACGACAGCCTGCACGAGCTGGAGTGCGCCGCCTGTCCGTCGGCCGGCTCCTGCGGCGGCCAGTATACCGCCAACACCATGGCCTGCGTGTCGGAGGCGATGGGACTGGCGCTGCCCAATTCCGCCGGCGCGCCGGCACCCTATGAAAGCCGCGACCAATATGCCGAGGCCAGCGGCGAGGCGGTGATGAACCTGATCAAGCTGGGCCTGCGCCCGCGCGACATCGTCACCCGCAAGGCGCTGGAAAACGCCGCCACCATCGTCGCAGCGACCGGCGGTTCGACCAACGGCGGACTGCACCTGCCGGCGATCGCCCACGAGGCCGGCATCGCGTTCGACCTGGACGATGTCTGCGCCATCTTCAAGAAGACGCCCTACATCGCCGACCTGCAGCCTGGCGGCAAATATGTGGCGAAGGACCTCTACGAGGTCGGCGGCGTCGGCATTGTGATCAAGGCGTTGCTCGACGGTGGCTTCCTGCACGGCGACTGCATCACGGTGACCGGCAAGACTCTGGCCGAGAACTACGGCAAGGTCGTATTCCCGACCAACCAGGACGTGGTCTATCCGGTCGACCGGGCGCTGAGCCCGACCGGCGGTGTGACCGGCCTGAAGGGCAACCTGGCGCCGGAGGGCGCGATCGTGAAGGTCGCCGGCATGAAGAAGCTGCAATTCCGCGGGCCCGCGCGCTGCTTCGACCGCGAGGAGGACGCGCTGACCGCGGTGCTGGAACGCACCTACAAGGAAGGCGAGGTGCTGGTCATCCGCTACGAGGGGCCGAAGGGCGGCCCCGGCATGCGCGAGATGCTGTCGACGACCAGCGCGCTGTATGGCCAGGGCATGGGCGACAAGGTGGCCCTGATCACCGACGGTCGCTTCTCCGGCGGCACCCGCGGCTTCTGCATCGGCCATGTCGGGCCGGAGGCGGCCATCGGCGGCCCGATCGGCCTGCTCCGCGACGGCGACATCATCGCGATCGACGCCGTAGCCGGCACGCTCGACGTCGAACTGTCCGAAGCGGAACTTGAGGCGCGGCGGAAGGCGTGGCAGCCGCGCCCGGCCAATTTCGGTTCCGGCGTGCTGTGGAAATATGCCGCCACGGTCGGCCCGGCGTGCAAGGGCGCGGTCACCCATCCCGGCGGCGGCGCCGAGACGCGCTGCTACGCCGACATCTGACCGCCCGCCCGGACGAAAAACGCCGGGCCCGCATGGGCCCGGCGTCGTCTCGGGGATGCAGATCGGTTCAGGGCTTGCCGGTCGGGCTGCCGTTCGCGCCGCCGCCCTGGCCGCCGTCCCGGCCGCCGTCGTCGCTGCCGCCGTCGTCGCCGCCGCTGTCGGTCGGCGAGGAATTGTCGGTGCGGTCGTTTTCGCTGCCCAGGGGCTCGCCCGGCCGCTGCCCGGGAAACGGACCGTCGTCACCGAACGGGCCGTCGTTGGGGTTGTCGGTCGGCTGGTCGTTGGGCTGGCCGTTGGGCTGGTCGGGGTCGTCCGGGTCGTCGCCGGCGGCAGGCTGGATGCAACCCAGCGGATCGTAGGCGCAGACCAGCGCTTCGGCGGTCGGCATCAGCTCGTCGCACAGGCGGTTCTCCGGATCGGCCAGCATCGCCTGCAGGGCCGCGGTGTCGCGCGCCTCCACGGCGTCGGCGAAACGCTGCCAGTCGTGTGCCTGGCAGCTGTCCATGACGCCGACGGTCGCCTGCGCGTGGGCAAGGGAGGTGCCGGCCGACAGGATCGCGAAGGCCAGGCCGGTCTTCAGCAGGGGGTGAACGCTCATCTCACTTCTCCGTCGCATGTGTCGTTTTTTCGGGGTTCGACTTGTTGCCAATGAGGCTGGGTCGCGCAGGCCCGCGGTCGGGTTCAAACTTTCTTAACCATCGGCCAAGCGCGCGCCGCGCCGCGGGCACCCAGAGGCCGACCCCGACCCGACGTGCGGTCGGGCCGGGGGGCCGGAGAGGGGCGTCGCGTCAGCCGGCGGCGCCGGTCACCGCGTTGCTGCGGCTCGGCGTGTTGCCACCGTCGCCGCCGCCCGGGTTGCCAGGATCGGCCGGGCTGCTGTTGTCGTCGCGATCCTGCTCGTTGCCGGCCTGCTCGCCGGGGCGCTGGCCCGGGAACGGACCGTCCGGACCGAAGAACAGGTTGTCGGTCGGCGGGGTGTCGTCGATGTCGACCGGGATCGGGCTGGGACCGGCCGACGGCGCGATGCAGGCCATCGGGTTCTCGTTGCAGGTCAGCACCTGGACGGTGAGGTAGAGCTCGTTGCAGTTGGCGATCTCGGGATCGGTCAGCATGCGTGCGAGTTCCTCGTTGTCCTGCGCCGCGACCGCGTCGGCGAAGCGCTGCCACTCATGCGGGCGGCAAGTCATCACGCCGGTGCTTGCGGCCTGGGCCAGGGACATCGAAGTCAGGACGGTGCCGAGCACAATGCCCGGGAACAGGATGGTCTTGGCGAACATTTGGAGCCTCTTGGATCTGATTGGTGGCGGGGGATATCCCTGCCATTCAGGTCGTCAGTCGAGGCCCGGACCGACGGCGTTCACGAGTCACAATCAAATCACGAGTGTGGCGGATATCACCGCGGTTGCTCGAATTCCGCCTCAATCGTCACCGCGACTTCGTCGCCGACCGCGGGCAGCCAGTTGGCGAGTCCGAAGGCGCTGCGCGAGAAGGTGGCGGTCGCGCTGAAGCCGAGCACGTAGGTCGGTTCCAGCGGGTTCGGCGCCCCGCCGTTGAAGGTCACGTCCAGCGTGACCGGCCGGGTGACGTCGCGTATCGTCAGATCGCCTTCCACCGTGCCGGTCTGTGCCCCGGTCAAGGCGATCTGGCGGCTCTCGAAGCGGATCTGCGTGTAGCTGCCGGCATCGAAGAACTGCCGGCCGGTCAGCATCGCGTCGATCTCCGGGTCGCCGGTGTCGACGCTGGCCGCGTCGATCGTCGCGGTCAGCCTGCTGCGGGTGGGATCGGACGGGTCGAAGTCCAGTTGCGCATCGAACCGGTCGAAGCGCGCGATGTACCGGCTGTAGGCGAAGTGCCAGACCGCGAACTGCACGTCGGCATGGCGTGCCGACAGCGTGTAGGCGCCGGCCGGTGCCGCCGCGGCGTCAGGGCTGGCCCGGTAGGTCGCGACCGACACGGCCTCGCAGCCGGCAAGGAGGCTCGCGAATACCCAGCCGACACTCGTGCGCACGCGCATGGCAGACCGCCGTCCCACAGGGCCGCCGAGCCGGCGGCGGCGGCACTGTTGCGCCGCCGGCTGTCGCATGCAAGACACGAGATCTTGTAGAAGAAAAGTCCAACCGTGACGAAATATTGACGTTGCCAACCGAATCGCCTATTGCCCTCTCTCCGGTCAGTAAGACTGATGGCCGGTGGCGAAACGGGTAGACGCATCGCACTGTTTATGCGACGCCGCGCGCAGCGGTTTGGAGGTTCGAATCCTTCCCGGCCAGCCAATCTCGCCTTCACGGTGAAGCCGACGATCTTCCGAATACTATGGTATTGCTCCGTGACTACCAGCCTTTGTTGGCACGGAGCGGGTCGGCGCGGGATATCTAGCCGGCGAAACGCCTGACCGCCAGCACCGCGTTGAGCCCGCCGAAGGCGAAGGAATTGGACAGGGCGACATCGACCTTCGCCTCGCGCGCTGCGTTCGGCACATAGTCGAGATCGCAATCGGGGTCCTGCTCCAGGTAGTTCGCGGTCGGAGGTACGATGCCGTCGCGGATCGCCAGCAGCGTCGCGGCCAGTTCGAGCGCGCCGGCGCCGCCGAGCGCATGTCCGATCATCGACTTGGTTGACGATACCATCAGGCTGCGGGCGTGGGCGCCGAAGGCGTTGTGCAAGGCCCGGGTCTCGGTCACGTCGTTCGCGGCGGTGCCGGTGCCGTGGGCGTTGACGTAGGCGACGTCCTCCGGGTTCAGCCTCGCGTCGCGCAGCGCGCCGGTGATCGCCCGGGTGGCGCCGGCGAGGTCCGGCGTAGTGATGTCGCGTGCGTCAGAGCTCTGGCCGAAGCCGACCACCTCGCCGAGAATGTCCGCGCCGCGCGCCTTGGCGCCGTCCAGCGTCTCGAGCACGAAGATCGCGGCGCCCTCGCCGAGCGACAGCCCCTGTCGGCCCTTGGAGAAAGGCCGGCAGGTGTCCGGCGCCAGCACGCGCAGCGCCTCCCAGCCGCGCATGGTGCCGAAGGCTATCGCCGCCTCGCTGCCGCCGGTCACCGCGCTGTCGACGGAGCCGCTGCGAACCATGTGGAAGGCGTGACCGATGGCGTGCGCCGCCGACGAGCATGCGCTGGCGATGACATAGGCCGGGCCGAGGATGTTGTGCTCCATGCTTATATGGCTGGCCGCCGCGCTGATCATCAGCCGCGGCACGGCAAACGGGTGCACCCTGTTCTTGTCCTCGCGGTAGATCGCCCAGTAGTTGTCGTCCTGCGTGGTCTGCCCGCCGACGCCCGATCCGATGATCGCGGCGGTGCGTTCGGCGGCTTCGCCCTCGAAGCGGATCCCGGCCTGCGCGATCGCCTCGCGCGCGGCGACAACGGCGAACTGAGAGAAGCGGTCGAGCATGCCGCGCTGCTTCGGCTCGAAATGGCCGGCGGGATCGAAGTCCCGCACCTCGGCGCCGATCCTCACGTAGAGCCGCTCGGTCGGAATGGTGGTCAGCGCGCCGATCATCGAGCGGCCGGCCTTGAGCGTGTCCCAGAACTGGCCGACGTCGTGCCCGGCGGCACTGATCACCCCGAGCCCGGTGACGACGACCCTATGCATCCAGGGCCGCCCCGGCGCGATCGCAATGACGGCAGATGGGCGCGGGCTGCGGCAACGCGCTAGGCTTTGCCCGTGACGAGCCCGGAGACCGCGTCGATGACGTCGCCGACCGTGTCGAACTCGGCCTGGGAGTCGTTCGCGTTGTAGGGGACCTGGATGTCGTACTTCTCTTCGATCGCGAAGATGATCTCGACGATGCCGAGGGAATCGACCTGAAGCTCGTCCAGTTTGGCATCGCGCCTGACCAGGTCGCGCTCGACCTGACCCTTGTCGGCGATGATGTCCATGATCTCGCTCTCGACGTTCGACATGCTGTTCTTTCCTACGCCCGTCGTGACGGCGCGTATCGGTGATGGGATTGCGCTTGTCGGCGAGACGGGCAACGCCCTAGAGATATTTTCGTTAGCGTGTTTGCCGAGCGGTTTCAACAGCTTTGACCGGGCCGTTGGCGAAGCGGCGACCCGAGCCGGAAGCCGCGGCCGGTGCGGCTCCGCGACCCGGCGCGACACCGACCGTGCATACGCAGGCGGGTCGGTCCGCGGGCGCGCCGGCACGATGCACGGCGGCAATCGGTACGGCGGACTGTGTCGCTGCCGACGGGATGAACGGAGCTGCTGCGGGTCTTCAGGAAATGGCGCCATGCGGGCGTCGGGTGGAGGTCGCGATGCTGCGGAACGGGCGACGGTGGTGGGCTGGAGCGGTGGCCGTTGCGCTGGCCGTTGGCATCGGCGGGCGGGCGACGGCCGAGGCGCCGCCCGCGGACGATGGCGAACTGCTGCGCCGCATCGCGGCGATGGGCAGCATCGAGCCCGACTGGGTGACGCCGGCGGCACGCAGGCAGCTGACGCCGGAGCTGATCGCGACCGTGATGTCGCAACTGGGCGAGGCGGCCGGTCCGTTCGAGGCGGTGGCACCGGAAGGCGATGGCTGGCTGTTGCTGTTCGAGAACGCCAGCGTGCCGGTCCTGCTCAGCCGGGACGAGAACGGCCTCGTGGCCGGGCTGTTCTTCCGGGAACCGATTCCCAACGATCTGACGCTCGACGAGGTGGTCGGCGCCATTGCGGCACTGCCCGGCGAGACTGCGGTCTATGTCGCCCGCGGCGACACGGTGCTGGCCGCGCACGCCGCCGACGCGCCCTTGCTGGTCGCCTCCAGCTTCAAGCTGGCAGTGATGCTGGCGCTGCGCGAGGCGGTGGACGCGGGCGACCTGGCCTGGGACCAGGTCGTGCGCTACCGGTCGGACTGGGCCTCGGTCTCTTCCGGCATGCTGCACGCCTATCCCGATGGGCATCCGATCACGGTGGCGAGCCTCGCCGCCATGATGATCTCGCTCAGCGACAACACGGCCACCGACGTGCTGATCCGTCTGGTCGGACGCGACCATGTCGAGGCGGCGGCCGGCACCGCACCGATCCTGATGACGGCGGAATACTTCAAGCTGAAAGCCGACCCGGCGCTGTACCGGCGCTATCTCGACGCCGACCTGGCCGGGCAGCGCGCGATCATCGAGGAGATCGGCGCGGTACCGCTGCCGCGTCAGGCGGACCTGGCCAACGGCCGCATCGCCCACGGCTGGCGGTTGAGCGCGCGGTCGCTGTGCGCCCTGATGGGCGCGGTCGCGGACCTGGGCGAGATGGGCATCAACACCGGGGGTCAGCCGTCGGTCGAGTGGGACCGGATCGCCTTCAAGGGCGGTAACGACGTCGGCGTGACCAACCTGACCTACATGGTGACGCCGCCGGGCGGCATGCCGGTCTGCCTGTCGATGACCTGGAACGAGCCGGGCCATTTCGACGACGCCACGTTCAACAGCCTCGCCGGCCAGTTGCTGCACGTGCTGCGCGCCGGCGGCTGACGCGGGCGACGAGGGGCAGGGAAGCCGGCCGATCCTAGGCGGCGACCGCGCGGCGTTGCCCGCCGCGGGCGACCAGCACGACACCGACCAGCACGCCGGCCATGCCGATGACGTGGTACCAGTGCAGCGTCTCGCCCAGGAAGCTCAGCGCCATGATCGTGGTGAACACCGGCACCAGGTGGATGAACACCCCGGTCCGGTTGGCACCCAGCGTCGCCGTGGCCTGGTTCCAGAAGATGTAGGCGAGGACCGAGGCGAACACGGCCATGTACAGCACGCTGGCGGCGTTCGACACGCTCAGGTGCGGTGCGCCGACCACGACCAGTTCGACCAGGAAGAACGGCAGCAGGGCCAGGATGCCGAAGCTGACGGTGATGCCGAGGAAGGCGAGCCCGCCGAGCCCGGCCGGCCGCAGCCGCAGCAGCACCATGTACAGCGCATAGACCAGCACCGCTCCGATCACCCAGACGTCGCCGACGGTGATGTCGAAGGCGGCCAGCGTGGCCGGGTCGCCGCGCGCGACGATCCACAGCACGCCGATCAGCGAGACCGCCACGCCCAGCGCCTGCACGCGCGTCAGTCGCTCGCGGTAGAGCGCCCACGACATCACCACGATCGCCAGCGGCATGGTCGAGTTGAGCACCGCCGCGTTGATCGTCGTGGTGGTATGGAAGGCGAAATAGACCATGGTGTTGTAGCCGGGGATGCCGAGCACGCCGAGCAGCGCCAGCCGGCCCCAGTTGGCCCGGATCACCGGCCAGGCTTGGCGCATTGCCGGCCATGCGAACGGCATCAGGATCGCCCAGGCCAGCACCCAGCGCCAGAAGGCGAGTGCGATCGGCGGGAAGGTTTCTGTGACGCTGCGGGCCAGCGTGTAGTTGCCGGACCAGAACAGCACCGTCGCGGTCGCCATCGCATAGGGGGCGAGGCGGGCGAACGGGGCTGCCGCGGGGTCGGGCGCGGGTGCGGCGCTCAATCCGCCAGCTCGACCCAGACCGGGGTGTGGTCGGAAGCCTTCTGTGCGCCGCGCGGCTTGCGGTCGATCTCGCAACGCTGCAGCCGGTCGGCCGCCTGCGGCGACAGCAGCAGGTGGTCGATGCGCAGGCCCTCGTCCTTCTGCCAGCGGCCGGCCTGGTAGTCCCAGAAGCTGTACTGGTGCTTCTCGATGTGCAGCGCCCGCCATGCCTCGGTGTAGCCGAGATGCTGCAGCGCGCGGAACCTGGCGCGGCTTTCCGGCTGGGCCAGCGCGTCGTCGGCCATCGCCGCCGGGTCCCACAGGTCGTCGTCGGTGGGACAGACGTTGTAGTCGCCGCCCAGCACCACCGGCATCTCGCCGTCCAGCAGGGTGCGGGCGCGCGCGATCAGGCGGTCCATCCAGGCCAGCTTGTAGGCGAATTTCTCGCCGCCGATCGGGTTGCCATTGGGCAGGTAGATCGAGGCGACCCGCACGCCGGCTACAGTGGCCTCGAGATAGCGGGCATGGTCGTCGCCGTCGTCGCCGGGCAGGCCTGCCATCACGTCCGCGGCCGCGCCGAAATCCTTGCGCACCAATACCGCGACGCCGTTGTAGCTCTTCTGGCCGTGGATCGCGCCGTCATAGCCGGCCGCCTGCACCTCCAGCATCGGGAAGCCGTCGTCCTGGCACTTGATCTCCTGCAGCAGCGCCACGTCGGGCTGTGCCTGCTGCAGCCACGCCACGATGTTGGGCAGCCGGGCCTTGATCGAGTTGACGTTGAAGGTCGCGATCTTCATGGCGCGGACCATACAAGGCGGGCGCGCGGGAGGGTAGGGGCGACGTGGCCGTCAGATCGCGAAGGACGAGCCGCAGCCGCAGGAACTGGCCGCATTCGGGTTCTGGATGCGGAAGCTGGAGCCGATCATCTCGGTGACATAATCGACCTCGGCGCCGGCCAGCAGGTCGAGCGAGATCTCGTCGACCACCACCGTCACCCCGTTGCGGGTGAAGGTGCGGTCGTCGGCGTTGATGCAGTCGTCGAGCGAGAAGCCGTACTGGAAGCCGGAGCAGCCGCCGCCGGAAACGGCGATGCGCAGGTGCATCGCGCCGTTGCCGTCGCGTGCGACGATCTTCGCGATTTGGGCCGCGGCGCGGTCGGTGATGGTCAGCGCCGGCCCGGCCGCCGTTTCGCCCGCGTTCGCCTGGGTCTGGGTGGTCATGGTCGCTCCACTGCTCCGCCCGGCAGAAATGGGGAGGATTTGGCTATTGTCAAACCCCGGCCGGCCGCGCATGGTCCGCGCGAATCGGCAGCCCGCCTCATTCTGACAAGCGCAAGCCCACTGCGCGACAGCTCCGGCCGCGATCGCCCATGACTTCCGCCCGACCGGCACCCTATGCGACCGACCCGCGCAACAGCCGCGGGCGCCTGCACGCCGAGCCGTCCGCGGCCGAACGCGACCCGTTCCAGCGCGACCGCGACCGCATTGTCCACTCCTCCGCCTTTCGCCGGCTGAAGCACAAGACCCAGGTATTCGTCGATACCGGCGGCGACCATTTCCGCACCCGGCTGACCCACAGCCTCGAGGTCTCGCAGATCGCGCGCTCGATCGCCCGCGCGCTGGGCCTGAACGAGGACCTGACCGAGGCGCTGGCGCTGGCGCACGACCTGGGCCACACGCCGTTCGGCCATGCCGGCGAGACCGCGCTGGATGCGGCGATGCAGCCCTTTGGCGGCTTCGACCACAACGCCCAGACCCTGCGCATCGTCACCAAGCTGGAACGGCGCTACGCCGCCTTCGACGGCCTGAACCTGACCTGGGAAACGCTGGAAGGCACGGTCAAGCACAATGGACCCCTGGTCGGCGAGGCGGACGAGTGCCGTGCGCTGCCGGCCGCCATCGTCGAGTACCAGGCGCAGCACGATCTGGAACTGGCCACCCATCCCGGGCCGGAGGCGCAGGTGGCGGCACTGTCCGACGACATCGCCTACAACAACCACGACCTCGACGACGGGCTGCGCGCCGGGCTGTTCGACATCGCCGAGCTCGAGGACGCGCCGCTGACCTTCGCCACGTTCCGGGCGGTGCGCGACGCCCATCCCGGCCTCGACGCCTCGCGCTGGATCCACGAGAGCGTCCGCCGGCTGATCGATGCCATGGTCACCGACCTGCTGGCCGAGACCCGGCGCCGGCTGGCGGAGGCCCGGCCGGGCGCGGCGGCCGACGTGCGGGCGCTGGGCCGCCCGCTGGTGGCCTTCTCCGAGCCGATGCGCGCGCAGGACAGGGAGTTGAAGGCCTTCCTGCACCGGCGTATGTATCGGCACTACAAGGTGAATCGGATGGCCAGCAACGCGCGCCGGGTGGTATCGGCGCTGTTCGCGCGGCTGTTCGAGGAGCCCTGCCTGCTGCCGCCCGAATGGCAAAGCCAGTGCGACGGCGCCGACCCGGCCAAGCGGGCCCGGGTCATTTCCGACTACATCGCCGGCATGACCGACCGCTTCGCCGAGATCGAGCATCGCCGCCTGACCGAGGTCCGATCGTCCACGCTATGAATTTCTTCGCCGACATCCACGAACGGGTCGCCCGCGCCGTCGAGCGGCTGGTGGCGACCAACGCCCTGCCGTCCGGGCTGGACCCCGCCAAGGTCACCGTCGAGCCGCCGCGCGAGGCGGCCCACGGCGACGTCTCGACCAACGCGGCGATGGTGCTGGCCAAGCCGGCGGGAATGAAGCCGCGCGACCTGGCCGAGATCCTCGCCGCCAGGCTGGGCGAGGACCCCGACCTCGACGACGTCACCGTCGCCGGGCCCGGCTTCATCAACATGCGGCTGCGCCCCGGTTATATCCGCGGGCTGCTGGCCGACGCCCTGGCCGCCGGTTCGGCCTATGGCCGGGTCACCCGCGCGGTCGGCCCGGCGGTCAACGTCGAGTACGTCTCGGCCAACCCGACCGGCCCGCTGCATGCCGCCCATGCGCGCGGCGCGGTGGTCGGCGACGTGCTGGCCAACCTGCTGTCGTTCACCGGCCACGCGGTGACCAAGGAGTATTACATCAACGACGACGGCGCCCAGGTCGACACGCTCGCGCGGTCGGCCTACCTGCGCTACTGCGAGGCGCTGGGCGAGGAGATCGGCACGATTCCGCCCGGCCTCTATCCCGGCGACTATCTCAAGCCGGTCGGCGAGGCGCTTGCCGCGGCGCATGGCGACGCGCTGCTCGGCCGGGAGGAGGGCGACTGGCTGCCGCTGGTGCGCGAATTCGCCATCGAGGCGATGATGGCGCTGGTCAAGGCGGATCTCGCCGCGCTGGGCGTCCACCAGGACCTGTTCTCGTCGGAGCGCGCGGTGGTCGCCGCCGGGGCGGTCGACGCCGCCTTCGAGGCGCTGGTCGCGCAGGACCTGATCTATGTCGGCACGCTGGAGCCGCCGAAGGGCAAGGCGCCCGACGAGTGGGAACCGCGGCCGCAGACCCTGTTCCGTTCCACCCGGTTCGGCGACGACGTCGACCGGCCGTTGAAGAAGTCCGACGGCAGCTGGACCTATTTCGCCAAGGACATCGCCTACCACTACGACAAATACATGCGCGGCACGCCGCTGCTGATCGACGTGCTGGGCGCCGACCACGGCGGCTATGTCAAGCGCATGCAGGCGGCGACCCGGGCGATCAGCCGCGGCGAGGCCGAGCTCGACATCAAGATCTGCCAGCTGGTCAAGTTGCTGGACGGCGGCGCGCCGGTGAAGATGTCGAAGCGGGCCGGCACATTCGTCACGCTGCGCGACGTGATCGACGCGATCGGCAAGGATGCCGTGCGCTTCATGATGGTCTCGCGCCGCAACGACCAGTCCATGGACCTGGACTTCCAGAAGGTGCGCGAGCAGTCGCGCGACAATCCCGTGTTCTACGTCCAGTACGCCCATGCGCGGGCCTGCTCGGTGCTGCGGCACGCGGCGGCGGAGTTCCCGCAGCTGTCGCAGGCGCCGGCCGACCTGGCCGCCGCCGACCTGTCGTCGCTCGCCGATTCGGCCGAGCTCGGCATCATTCTGCGACTCGCCAGTTGGCCGCGCACCGTGGAGGGGGCGGCCGCGGCGCATGAGGCCCATAGAATCGCCTTTTTTCTCTATGACTTGGCGTCCGACTTTCATACACTCTGGAACAAGGGACGCGACGAGTCGCAGCTCCGGTTCTTGGTGCAGGGCGAAGACCGGAAGACGCTGGCACGGCTGGCTCTCGTCGCAGGCGTGCGTGCGGTGCTCGCGATCGGGATGGGGCTGATCGGCGTGACACCGGTTGAGGAGATGTAATGGCTGCCCCGGAACTTGTAGCGCCGCTTCGGATGGATCGCCCGCGTGCCGGCACGCGCAGTGCCGCGGCACGCACCGCCGCGCAGGTGGAGCCGAGCCGGCGTCGCGGCCTGGTCTACCGCGCACTGACCGGCGCGGTCGCGCTGGCGGTGTTCGGCGGCTGCGGCTACTACGCCTGGACCGCCTATACCGGCGAACGGCAGGTGGTGCCCTCGGGCGGCGAGGTCGTTACCATCCAGGCCTCGGCCGAACCCCTGAAAACCGCGCCCGACGACCCGGGCGGCCTGTCGGTGCCGGCCGGCGAATATGCCTTTTTCGACGAGATCGACGGCGAGCGCATCGCGGTGCGGCCTGACGAGGAGAGCGTGCTTCCGCCACCTGAGGAGCCGATCAGCGAGATCGTGCCGGACGTGTTCGACCAGGCGCCTTCGATCCCGGTCGAGCTGTACGAGGCGGCGATGGAAAGCGCGGCCGAAGGCGCGCAGCCGGCGGTGACCCAGGCGGAGGGACCGGCGCCGGCGCAGGCCGGCGTCAGCGTGCCGCCGGTGCTGGTCGCGCCGATGCTGCCGTTGCCGCAGCTGACCGAGGGCGAGCTTGCGCCGCAGCCGGTTGCCCAGGCGACGAACGTGACGGCCGACCCCGCCGCGACGGCGGTCGCGGCTGCGGCGCAGGTTGCGGCGGTGGAACCGGCCGCCGCTGCCCCGCAGGCGACGCAATCCGCGCCGGCCGGGACCGCGACCGT
This sequence comes from Alphaproteobacteria bacterium, assembly GCA_041396705.1. Taxonomy (NCBI): domain Bacteria; kingdom Pseudomonadati; phylum Pseudomonadota; class Alphaproteobacteria; species Alphaproteobacteria bacterium. The sequence goes on along the minus strand of JAWKYB010000015.1, from coordinate 70,668 downwards.
GCAGCTTGCCTCCATGCGTTCGCAGGATCTGGCCCAGCAGGAGTGGAGCCGGCTGCGCCGGTTGATGCCCGACCTGCTCGGCAGCCGCGAGCCGCTGATCCGGCAGAGCACCAGCGGCGACCGCACCTATTTCCGGGTCAGCGTTGCCGCCGGCGGCGCGATCGAGGCCGCCGCCCTGTGCGCCGAGATCAAGAACCGAAATTTTGACTGCATCGTCCACAACTGACCAGCGCTGCGGATGAACGGGCCGGCGCGGCCCGCCGACGGAGCGGCAGGGGGCGGGCCCGACCTGCCGGATGACCGGCTGGCCGTCGTGTTCGGTTGTGCCGGGACGGCGCTGAGCGACGACGAGTGCCGCTTCTTCCGCCGCGTCCGTCCGCTCGGTTTCATCCTGTTCGCACGCAATTGCGCCGAGCCGGCGCAGGTCGCTGCTCTCGTCGCCGACATGCGCGCGGCCGTCGGCGACCCGTTCGTGCCGGTGCTGATCGACCAGGAAGGCGGACGGGTCGAACGGCTGAAGCCGCCGCACTGGCGCCATGCGCCGCCGGCCAGCGCCTTCGGACAGCTGTTCGAGCGCGACGCCGCGGCTGCGACGGAGGCGGCCCACCTCAACGCCCGCCTGATCGCCGCGGATCTCGATGCGCTCGGCATCACGGTCGACTGCGCGCCGGTGCTCGACCTGCTGCTGCCGGAGACCCACCGTGCCATCGGCGACCGTGCCTTCGCGGCGCGGCCGGAACGGGTGGCTGCCTTGGGTGCCGCAGTCCGCGCCGGGCTGGAGGCGGGTGGCGTGACGCCGGTGATCAAGCACCTGCCTGGCCACGGCCGCGCCACCGTCGACAGCCATGCCGACCTGCCGCGGATCGCCGTGCCGCGCGCGACCCTGGAGAACGACGACTTCGCCCCGTTCCGTGCGTTGCGCAACTGTCCCTGGGGGATCGTCGGCCATCTGCTGATTGAGGCGATCGACCCCGACCGGCCCGCCAGCCTGTCGCCGGCCGTGATCGACGAGGCGATCCGCGGCGCCATCGGCTTCGACGGCGTGCTCGCCACCGACGACATCAACATGGGCGCGCTCGGCGGCGACCTGGGCTGGCGGACGCGTGCGCTGCTGGATGCCGGCTGCGATGTGGTGCTGCACTGCAACGGCGATCTCGATCAGATGCACGTCGTGGCCGCTGCGGCAGGACGCTTGACCGCGGCGGCACGCATGCGCCTATTGCAGGCTGAGCGCCGACGGCTGACGATCCCCCGGTCACCGCTGGATCGCGAGCATGCCCTGGCGCGCCTCGAGGACCTGTTGGGCGAAGCGGGCAAGACCTGAGCGGATGACGAGCGAAACCGCGACTTCTGACGCCGACGACAGCTTCGACGCCGGCCGCCGCGACGGGCTTGCCGCGCGCGAACAGCACATGCTGTTCATCGACGTCGACGGGTTCGAGGGGCCGCTGGACCTGCTGCTGACGCTGGCCAGGGACCAGAAGGTCGATCTCGCCCAGATCTCGATCCTGGCGCTGGCCGACCAGTACATCGCCTATATCGAGGCGGCGCAGCAGCTGCGCATCGAGATCGCCGCCGACTATCTGGTGATGGCGGCCTGGCTCGCCTACTTGAAGTCCCGCCTGCTGCTGCCGCAGCCGAAGGAGGATGCGGAGCAGCCATCGGCCGGCGAGATGGCCGCTGCGCTGGCGTTCCACCTGCAGCGGCTGGAGGCGATGCAGAATGCCGGCCGCCGGCTGATGGTACGGCCGCTGCTCGGCCAGGACCGGTTCCCGTGCGGGATGCCGCAGCCGATCCCGGTCGTGGTGACGGCCGCCTATGGCGATACCCTCTACGACCTGCTCAGCGCCTACGGCGCGATCCAGCATCGCGCGGAGGCCGCGACGCTGCACATCGTGCCAACCGAGCTGTTTTCGATGCAGCAGGCGCTGGAGCGGCTGGTCGAGATGCTGGGGCGGCTGCCCGCCGGGGTCGACAGCTGGACCGAACTCGCCCGCTTCCTGCCGGAGCGGCTGCGTGGCGGCCTGGTCGGGCGCTCGGCGGTTGCGGCGACATTTGCCGCCGGGCTCGAACTTGCCCGCAGCGGGCGGCTCGAACTGCGCCAGGACCGGGCGTTCGGGCCGATCTTCATCCGGGCCCGCGACGCCGGGCTGACCGAATGAGCGCGGACGAGACCGACGCGCCCGCGGTGCCGTCGGCAGCGGACCACTATGTGCGCCTGGTCGAGGCGATCCTGTTCGCGTCCGCCGAGCCGGTCGACGAAGGCGCGCTGGCCCGTCGCCTGCCGACCGATGTCGCGGTTGCCGACATCCTGGCAGAGCTGGCCGCGCTCTATCGCGACCGCGGGGTCAACCTGACCCGGGTCGGCAAGGGGTGGGCGCTGCGCACTGCGGCGGACCTGGCTCCGCATCTGCGCATCGAGCGGACGGTGCAGAAGAAGCTGTCGCGGGCCGCCATCGAGACCTTGGCGATCATCGCCTATCACCAGCCGGTGACCCGGGCCGAGATCGAGGAAATCCGCGGCGTCGGCTCGTCCAAGGGCACCTTCGAGGCGTTGCTCGAGGCCGGTTTCATCCGGCCGCGCGGGCGCCGCCAGACGCCGGGCCGGCCGGTGACCTGGGCGACGACCGACCGCTTCCTCGACCACTTCGAGCTGGAGACGGTCGAGAGCCTGCCCGGCCTCGAAGAGCTGAAGGCCGCCGGGCTGCTCGACGCTCGCCCGGCGATCCACGCCTATGGTGCCGCGGAGACGGACGACGCCATCGAGGACGAGGGCGACGATGAGGACGGCCAGCCCGAACTCGGCCTCGAGGAGGAGCTTCTCGACGAGGCCTTCGGCGCCTCGGACCCGGCGGACGGCGCCGCGGACGATGACGACGCTTGAGCTGACCGGGGTCAGCCGGCACTTCGGCGACAGGGTCGCGGTCGACGGGGCCGACCTGGCGGTGGATGCGGGCGAGCTTGTCTGCCTGCTCGGCCCGTCCGGGTGCGGCAAGTCGACCCTGCTGCGCATCGCCGCCGGCCTGGAGATCCCCGACGCGGGCACGGTCGCCATTGACGGCGCCATCGTCGCCGATGCGCGCGGCGGCAGGCCGCCGGAGGACCGCAACGTCGGCATGGTGTTCCAGGACTATGCCCTGTTTCCGCACATGACCGTGGCCGACAACGTGGCGTTCGGCCTGCGCGCGACGGCACGGGCGGCGCGCCACGACGCGGTGGACGGGCTGCTGCGCAAGATGGGCATGGCCGACGCCGGCGGGCTCTACCCGCACGTGCTGTCGGGCGGCCAGCAACAGCGCATCGCGCTGGCCCGCGCGCTTGCGCCGAAGCCGCGCATCATGCTGCTCGACGAACCGTTCTCCGGCCTCGACCGCGGGCTGCGCGACGCGGTGCGCGACGAGACCCTGCACATGCTGAAGGGCTCGGGCGCCGCCTGCGTTCTGGTGACGCACGATCCCGAAGAGGCGATGTTCATGGGCGACCGCATCGCGCTGATGCGCGACGGGCGGATCGTGCAGGACGGGCCGCCCGACACGCTGTACTACCATCCGGCCAGCGCCTTTGCGGCGGGGTTCCTCGGCGAGGCCAACCGGCTGCTGACCCGGGTCGCCGGCGGGCGCCCGGATCTGCCGTTCGCACTGCCGCGGGTCGAAGGGGTGGACGAGGGGCGGCCGATCGAGGTGATCATCCGGCCCGAGGCGCTGCGGCTGACGCCGGGCCCCGTGCCGGACGAGCCGACCGCCCGGGTGATGGCGGCGCGGTTCCTGGGCCGCACCAGCCTCATCCACCTGGCCCTGGACGACGGCACGGTGCGCTACCATCTCCACGCCAGGATGCCGGGTCGCTATCTTCCGCGCGAGGGCGCGCCGGTGGGCGTGCACATCGACCCGAAGCTCGCCTTCGTGTTCCCGGCGGCCGACTGACCCCGTCGCGGGGGCTGGCGCGCGGTCTCGCGCGGGTGTAATGCATGGCGCGGGCCCCATCGCGCAGGCGCACACGACCTGCCCGATGACGCGGCCCAATCCAAATCAGAGCCGGCTTGGCCGGACGGGAGAGGGTGTCATGGGACTCAGTTTCTGGCACATCATGGTTGTCGTGCTGGTGGTCGCGGTGCTGTTCGGGGCGGGCAAGATCCCGCGGCTTGCCAAGGACCTCGGCTCGGGCGTCAACGCGTTCAAGCGGGGCCTGCGCGAGGCCGACGAGACGCCGCAGCGCCCGGTCGCGTCACGGGACGAATGACCCGCCGGCACGGACTGCGGCAACCGGCCGTCCCCCGGCATTGCATGTGACCGGCGCTTTCTGCCATAACTGGCCGCGAGGTGCGGCGCAGCTCAGGCAGAGTGGGGGGCCGCCAACAGAGAGAGGATGCAATGGGACTGAGCATTTGGCAGATCCTGATCATCGTTGCGGTGGTCGTGCTGCTGTTCGGCGCGGGCAAGATCCCGCGGCTGGCCAAGGACCTCGGCTCGGGCGTGAACGCGTTCAAGCGCGGCCTGAAAGACAGTGAATCGCGCGATTCCGACGCCAGCCAGCGCACCATCGAGGCGTCGGCTACGCCGACGGCCACCGGCGCCAAGGACGAAGCCGCCAAGAGCTGATCCCGCCGGCAGCGCGGGATAGAACCGGCCCCGGCAACGGGGCGCGAACTGCGGCGCCGTCGCCCGCACGGGTGGACCCATGTTTGATTTCGGCTGGACCGAGCTGTTGATGATCGGCATCGTTGCCGTCGTCGTGATCGGTCCGAAAGACCTGCCCAAGGCCATGTCCGACCTGGCCGGTTGGGTGCGCAAGCTGCGCGGGCTTGCGCGCGACTTCCAGGGCCAGGTCGACGACATGGTCAAGGGCACCGAGCTGGAAGAGGTCAAGAAGGCCGCCCAGGGCATCAACCGCTACAACGTCAAGCGCCAGATCAGCAGCGTCGTCGACCCGAAGGGCCAGATGAAGAAGGCGCTGGAGGAGACGCGCAGCGCGGCCAATGCGCAGATCGCGGAAACCCGGCAGGCTGCGGCGGCGGCAACCGCGGCGGCGAAGGATGCGCCGGCGGCGGGCGCGCTGGGCGATGCCGCCGAGCCGGGCGCCGGCAATGCGGCGGCAGGCGGCGACGACGGCGGCACGGTCGCGGACAACCCGGTGGCGGTCGCCACCATGAGTGGCACCCCGCCGGCCGAGCCGGCCGCCGCGCCCGCGCCGAAGGCAACGACCGGCCGGTCGACGGCGAAGAAGGCGACCGCTGCCAAGGCTGCCGGTTCCACTTCGCGGACCAAGTCCGCCAGCGCGCCGCGAGCCGGCAAGGCCAAGCCCGCGTCCGCCCGCGCGAAGCCCGCCAAAAAGGGGGCGGCCGCCGGAGCTGCGACGCCGGCCAAGCGCAACGGCACCGCCGGCGCTGCGCCTGAGGCCGGCGGTGGCGAAGGTGTCGCTGTCAAGAAGCCCGCGGCGCGGCGCGCCACGACACGGCGCAAGCCGGCTGCAACCGAAGGCGGCGCCGACGGCGCGCGCCGGGGCGACTGACCGCCAGGGCTGCCCGAAATGACCGACACCGAGGTCGAAGAACACAAGATGCCGCTGATGGCGCACCTGCGGGAGCTGCGCCAGAGGCTGATGTGGGCGACGGGCGCGTTCCTGATCGCCTTCGCCGGCAGCCTGTACTTTGCCGACGAGATTTATGCCTTCCTGGCCGCGCCGCTGATGGAGCAGCTCAAGGCGCGCGGGCAGGAAAATGTCAGCATGATCTTCACCGCGCTATGGGAAGGCTTCTTCACGCAGATCAAGGTCGGCTTCTTTGCCGGCATCTGCATCGCCTTCCCGTTCATCGCCTGGCAGCTGTGGCTGTTCATCGCCCCCGGGCTGTACAAGCGCGAGAAGAAGGCATTCCTGCCGTTCCTGATCGCCACCCCGTTCCTGTTCGCGGCCGGCGCGTCGATGGCCTATTGGGGCATTTTCCCGCTGGCCTGGGACTTCTTCCTCGACTTCCAGAGCACGGGCGAGAACGGCGAGATCCCGACCGTGGTCGCGCCGAAGATCAGCGAATACCTGTCGATCGTCATGAAGATGATCTTCGCGTTCGGGCTGGCGTTCGAATTGCCGGTGCTGCTGAGCCTGATGGCGCGGGCCGGCCTGGTCAGCGCCAAGGGCCTCGCCACCAAGCGCAAATACGCCATCGTCATCATCGTGACGGTGGCCGCGATCATCACGCCGCCGGACGTGTTCAGCCAGGTCGGCCTGTCGATCCCGCTCTACGGCCTCTACGAGGTCTCGATCTGGCTGGCGCGGCGGATCGAACGTCAGCGCGAGGCGCGGGAAGAGGCGCTCTATGCAGAGTTACGGGGCGAGACGGCCAGCGCAGGCGCCGACAGCCAGGCGCCGGCACCTTATGACGACAGCGACACGCTCGGCGTCGACGCCACCGACTTCAGCCTCAGCTACGGCCGATCGTGACCGGCGCGGCGTAGGACCGCAGCCGCGCCTTGCAAGCGCCGGCCGCGATCCGGTTTGACCACGCCGCGCCGCAATCCCTATACCTTGCGGCGTCCGCGCCGCGTTCGAGTCGTCCGTCCCATCTCACTGCGGTTGTTCCCATGCACGATATCCGTTGGATCAGAGACAATGCCGCGGCCTTCGACGCGGCCATGGCGCGGCGTGGGCTGGAACCGGTCAGCGGCACGATTCTGGCGCTGGATGGCGACCTGCGCACGGCCACGTCCGCGCTGCAGGAGATGCAGACCCGGCGCAACGAAGCCTCCAAGGAAATCGGGCGGCTGAAGCGGGACGGCGGCGACGCCGACGCGCTGATGGCCGAGGTCGCCGGCATGAAGACGGCGATGCCGGCATTGGAAGAGCGGATTCGCGCGCTGGAGACGGAGCGCGACGGCCTGCTGGCCGGCCTGCCCAACATGCCCGCGGCGGAGGTTCCGGACGGCCGCGACGAGGCGGACAATGCCGAGTTGCGCCGCTGGGGTACGCCGCGCGACTTCGCCTTCCCGCCGAAGGAGCACGACGCGCTGGGCGAGGCCCTTGGCCTGATGGACTTCGCCACTGCGGCCAAGCTGTCAGGCGCGCGCTTCGTCCTGCTGCGCGGCGCGCTGGCGCTGCTGGAGCGGGCGCTGGGCGACCTGATGCTGGACATGCAGACCCGCGAGCACGGCTACACCGAGATCTCGCCGCCGCTGCTGGTGCGCGACACCGCACTGTTCGGCACCAACCAGCTGCCGAAATTCGCCCAGGACCAGTTCCGCACCACCGACGACTACTGGCTGATCCCGACCGCCGAGGTGCCGCTGACCAACATCGTCGCCGACATGATCGTCGACGAGGCCGACCTGCCGCTGCGGTTCACCGCGCGCACGCCCTGCTTCCGCTCCGAGGCCGGCGCGGCGGGTAAGGACACCCGCGGCATGATCCGCCAGCACCAGTTCACCAAGGTGGAGATGGTGTCGATCACGCGCCCCGAGGATTCGGCGGCGGAACATGAGCGCATGACCGGCTGCGCCGAGGCGGTGCTGCAGCGGCTGGCGCTGCCCTACCGGGTGGTCAGCCTGTGCACCGGCGACCTCGGCTTCGGCGCGGTCAAGACCCACGACCTGGAGGTCTGGCTGCCGGGGCAGGGCGCCTATCGCGAGATTTCCAGCTGCTCCAACTGCGGCCCGTTCCAGGCGCGGCGGATGAAGGCACGCTATCGGCCCGCCGACGGCAAGGGCCCGGCGCATGTGCACACCCTCAACGGATCCGGCCTCGCCGTCGGTCGGGCGTTGATCGCGGTGGTCGAGAACTACCAGCAGGAGGACGGCTCGGTCACGGTGCCCGATGCGCTCCGCCCCTACATGAACGGCATGGAGCGTATTTCCGCAAATGCTTAAGACCCCGTTCGACATCGGCAAGGCCCGCATCCTCGTCTCCAACGACGATGGCGTCCACGCCCCCGGCATCAAGGTGCTGGAGGAGATCGCGCGCTCGCTCAGCGACGACGTCTGGGTGGTGGCGCCGGAAATGGAGCAGAGTGCGCAGAGCCACTCGCTGACCATCCGCAACCCGTTACGCATCCGCCAGCTGGAGGAGCGCCGCTTTGCTGTCGACGGAACGCCGACCGACTGCGTGCTGCTCGGCGTGCGCCACGTGCTGAAGGACCGCAGGCCGGACATCGTGCTGTCTGGCGTGAACCGCGGCGCCAACCTGGCCGAGGACATCGTCTATTCCGGCACGGTCGCGGCCGCGATGGAGGCCGCGCTGCTCGGCATTCCGGCGATCGCTTTCAGCCAGGTCACGCCGCGCAACGAGACGCCCGAGTGGGACACCGCCCGCCGCTTCGGCCCCGAGATCATCCGCAAGGTCACCTCGCTGGACTGGGCGGACGAGGTGCTGGTCAACGTCAACTTCCCGCCGGTCCCGGCCGACCAGGTCACCGGCGTGGAGGTGCAGCCGCAGGGCAAGCGCAAGGTCGGGCTCGGCATCGAGGGCCGGCCGGACCCCTATGGCGTGCCTTACTACTGGATCGTCGACTATGCCAGCGACGCGCCGCGCCGGCGCGACACCGACCTGTCCGCGATCGGCGCCAAGGCGATCGCGGTCACGCCGCTGCACCTGGATTTCACCCACCACCAGTCGGTCGAGAGCTTCCGGGCGCTGTTTGCATGAACGTCGCCTCGCGCAAGATCCGGCTGATCATGGAATTGCGCAACGCCGGCATCGTCGACACCGCCGTGCTGTCGGCGATCGAACGGACGCCGCGCGAGCTGTTCGTGATGGAGGCGTTCCGCGAGCGCGCCTACGAGAACAGCGCGTTGCCGATCGGGCTCGGCCAGACCATCAGCCAGCCGCTGGTGGTGGCGATGATGACCGCCGCCCTCGCGCTCAACGACCGGCACAAGGTGCTGGAGATCGGCACCGGCTCCGGCTACCAGACCGCGATCCTCAGCCGGCTGTGCCGCCGGGTCTATACCGTCGAGCGCCACCGCGAGCTTCTGCGCCAGGCCGAGGCGGTGCTCGAGCGGCTGGCAGTCCGCAACGTCACCGCCCGGTGCGGCGACGGCTGGAAGGGGTGGCCGGAACAGGCGCCGTTCGACCGCATCATCGTCACCGCGGCGGCCGACGAGTTGCCGGCAGCGTTGTGCGACCAGCTGGCGGTCGACGGCATCATGGTGATTCCGGTCGGCCGCAGCAGCGGCGAGCAGCGGCTGCTGAAGGTGGTGCGGCGCGCCGACGGGCTGGAAACGACCACGCTTGGCGGCGTCCGGTTCGTGCCGCTGGTGCGCGGCAACGGCGATATCGAACTGAAGCGGACCGGTACCGACGAACGCGCCGTTTGATCGCCACAATTCGGCTGGTAGCCTGACCGCTACGCAAACCCCGAGTCGGGATTGGAAGGATGTGGCGAGCAACGAGCGCACTGCTGCTGGCCGCCATCGTCGGCGGTTGCGGCTTTGCCGGGGTGAATCCGCGGTCGTCGGGTTCCGCCACCGGCCCGGTCGGCCACCAGGTGGCGGCCGGTGAGTCGATCTACAGCATCGCGTCGCGATACGGTACGACACCGGAGGAACTGGCGGCGCGCAACGGCCTCGGCGCGCCCTATCAGCTGACGGTCGGCCAGCGGCTGGTGGTACCCGCGCCGGCGCAATATGTGGTGCAGCCGGGCGAGACCATCGACATGATCGCGCGCCGCTACGGCACCACGCCGGCGGAATTGGCGCGGATCAACGGCATAGGCGCGCCCTACACGGTGCAGGCCGGACGGACGCTGATGATGCCGCAGGCCGCGGCGTCGGGTGCGACGGGCGTGATCGCGACCAGCGCGGCGCCGACGTCGAGCGTGCAGGTTTCGGCACTGCCCGCGCCGGGTGCCGCCGCCGCGGCGACCTCAACTGCCGTGCAACCGCCCGCCTTCGGCGTCGTGCCGGGTGCAACGGCCGGTACCGCCCAGCCGCCCGCCTTTGCGACCGGCTCCGTCGCCACCGGCGATCCGATCCCGCTGGTCGGCACCACCGGGGCCGGGCCGGCCGCGCCCGGCCAGCAGGTCGCCGCCTTGCAGGCGCCGACGCTGGACACTTCGGGCCTGCCGGCGGCCGCGCCGCCACAGGCGGCAACCTCGAACCCGGTGATCCCGCCGGCACAGGCCGAGATCGCCCCCGACGCACCGCTGCCGCCGGCACAGACCGCGGCGCCGCCGCCGTCCACCGCGGCCGGCGGCCTGCCGGTGCTCAGCGGATCGGGCTTCCTGCGGCCGGTCTCCGGCCAGGTGCTGTCGGCCTTCGGCCAGGGCACGGTGCCGAACGACGGCATCAACATCGCCGCGCCCGAGGGTACACCGATCCTGGCGGCCGAGGCCGGCGTGGTGGCCTATGTCGGCGAGGACATCGACACCTTCGGCAACCTGGTGCTGATCCGCCATGCCGACGGCTGGGTCACGGCCTATGGCCATGCCGAGGCGATCCTGGTTTCAGAGGGCGACACGGTCACCCGCGGCCAGGTGATCGGCCGCGTCGGCAAGACCGGCGCGGTCAGCACCGCCCAGCTGCATTTCGAGCTCAGGCGCGGCACCGAGCCGGTCGATCCGCAGGCCTATCTGGATGGCTAGCCGGACGAACCGCTAGTCGTCCGGGCCGCGGCGGCGGATGTCCTGATAGGGCGTGCCGTCGCTGCGGGTGAACAGGGCCGGCTCGCCGCCGGCCGGTGCGACCAGGTCGAGACCCGGATAGTAGGCGGCGTCGGCGTCAATGCGGCTGCCGACCTCCAGCACGACGGCCGGGCGTTCCGAGCGGTTCTGCAGGCAATGGCCGTTCTGTGCGCCGCCCTTGAAGCCGGCGGCGTCGCCCGCGCGCAGCGTGGTCTCGCCGTCATCGTCGACCAGCACCAGCTCGCCCGCGACCACGAAGACGAACTCGTCCTCGTGGGTGTGCCAGTGGCGCTGGCTGGACCAGGCACCCGGCGGCAGAGTCAGCAGGTTGACCCCGAACTGGGTCAGCCCGGCCGCGTCGCCAAGCCGCTTGCGCTGGCGCGCCCGGCAAGGCGCATCGAAGGGCGCGGGGTACATCGTTCCCACCGCGGTCGCGATGGCGTCCACGTCGATCCTGGGCATTGCATTTTCTCCGCGATGGTGGCTGCGCGCAGCGCCGCAGCGCGCCGCGCCGCTCAGTCCAGGGTCTGGCCCAGGCGCCCGGCGAGGTCGGTGATGAACTGCCAGGCCACCCGGCCCGAGCGCGCGCCGCGCGTGACCGACCACTCCTTGGCCTCGGCGTGCAGCGCGTCGCGGTCGACCGGCAGCCGGAAATGGTCGGCATAGGCGTCGATCATGGCCAGGTAGGTCGGCTGGTTGCAGGCGTGGAAGCCGAGCCACAGCCCGAAGCGGTCCGACAGCGACACCTTCTCTTCCACCGCTTCGCCCGGATTGATCGCGCTGCCCTGCTCGTTCTCGATCATGTCGCGGGCCATCAGGTGGCGGCGGTTCGAGGTGGCGTAGAACAGCACGTTCGCCGGCCGGCCCTCGACGCCGCCGTCGAGCACCGCCTTCAGCGACTTGTAGCTGGTGTCGTCGCTGTCGAACGAAAGGTCGTCGCAGAAGATCAGGAAGCGGCGGCGTACCGGCCGCAGGTGGCCGAGCAGGGCCGGCAGCGTGGCGATCTCCTCGCGGTGGATCTCGACCAGCACCAGCGGCTCGGTGCGGCCCAGGTTGATGGCGGCATGAACCGCCTTGACCAGCGACGACTTGCCCATGCCGCGCGCGCCCCACAGAAGCGCGTTGTTGGCCGGCAGGCTGTTGGCGAAGCGCTCGGTGTTTGACCGCAGGATGTCGCGCACCCGGTCGATGCCCTGCAGCAGGTCGAGATCGAGCCGGCTGACGCTTTCCACCGGCTGCAGCCACTCCTCCTCGCCGTGCCAGATGAAGGCGTCGGCGGCGCTCCAGTCCACCTCCGGCGGTTCGGGCGGCGCCATGCGGTCGAGCGCATCGGCGATCTGCCGCAGCACGGGTTCGAGATCGGCGTCGGGCATCGTGGCACTACCTGCTGTTGGAAGCGCGGACGGTAGCCGGTCGCCCGGGCCCGGTCAATTCGGGCGGGCCGCCCGATCGCCGCGCCGCGCCGGGTCGCTGCCGGTGTAAGCAAATGTGACCGTGCTTTCCATGGGGGCCGCTCCCATATATGGTCCCGCGCAGTTTGACACCCATCCATCGGTGGCTATAGTCCGCCGACTTTGCATCGGGGGAGTTTCGGTATGCTGATTTCAACGGCGTGGGCCCAGGAAGCCACGGGCGACGCGGCGGCGGGGGCTGCGGCAGCGCCGGGCGGCGGCGACATGCTGATGACCTTCGTGCCGCTGATCCTGATCTTCGTCGTTTTCTATTTCCTCCTGATCCGCCCGCAGCAGAAGAAGATGAAGGCGCACCGCGCGATGGTGGCCAGCGCCCGCCGCGGCGACCGCGTCGTCACCCAGGGCGGCATCATCGGCGTGGTGACCAAGGACCTCGGCGAGAACGAGCTGATGGTCGAGATCGCCGAAGGGGTGCGCGTCAAGGTGCTGAAGCATACCCTGTCCGACATCCTCAACCGCTCCGACAGCCGCGCGACCGCCACGCCGTCCGCGCCGGCACAGGACGAATCCAGCGGCGGTGGCGGCCTGCTCGGCAGGTTCAAGAAGTCCAACGGCTAGTCCTCTGGCCAATAAAGAAAAGTCGGTGCCGGCGCGGGCCGGCACGAGGGACCGTTAGGCGATGCTGCGGATATCCTTGTGGCAGACCTTGGTGATTCTCGGCATCGTCGTGCTCGGCGCGGCCTTCGCTGCGCCGAACCTGTTCTCCAAGCAGGACCTTGCCGACGCCCCCGGCTGGCTGCCGAACAAGCAGGTCGCGCTCGGGCTCGATCTGCAGGGCGGCGTCCACTTCCTGCTCGAAGTCGATCTGGCTACCGCCCATTCCGAGCGGATGGAGAGCCTGGAGGACGCGGTCCGTGCGGCATTCAACGATGCCGAGCCGCGTATCGGTTACACCGGCCTGTCGGCCGGCCGCGAGGCGGTCAGCGTCACCCTGCGCGACCCGGCCACCGACCGTGACCGGGCGGTCGATGCCCTGACCACGCTGGATTCCGCGCTGACGGTGACGTTCGACGAGGCCGGCGCGGGGCGCATCACCTATGGCGAGGATGCCAGGGCCGAGCTGGACAAGCTGACCATCGACCGTGCGATCGAGGTGGTGCGGCGGCGAGTCGACGAGCTGGGCGTGCGCGAATCCACCGTGCAGAGCCAGGGCGACGACCGCATCATCGTCGAGGTGCCCGGCGTCGACGATCCCCAGGAAATCCTCGACATCATCGAGAAGACCGGCCGGATGACCTTCCATCTGGTCAACACGGCGGTCTCGCCGAACGAAGCCCGGCCGCCGTCCGACACCATCATCGTGCCCGACCAGAACGGCACCACGATGTGGCCGATCTTCCGCCAGATCGTCACCAACGGCGCCGACGTCGAGCATGCGGCGCCCCAGTTCACCACCGACCAGGGCTGGGTGGTTTCGTTCCGCTTCAACACCAAGGGCGCGCGCGACTTCGCGCGGGTCACCAACGAGCATGTCGACGAGTATCTGGCAATCGTCCTGGACGGCGAGGTGATCAGCGCGCCGAAGATCGACGAGCCGATCACCGGCGGCAGCGGCATCATCCGCGGTAGCTTCAGCGCCGAGAGCGCGACCACGCTGGCCGTACTGCTGCGTGCCGGCGCGCTGCCGGCACCGCTGAAGGTGCTGGAGCAGCGCTCGGTCGGGCCCGGCCTGGGCCAGGATTCGATCGATGCCGGCGTGCTGGCCTGCGTCATCGGCATGGGCGCCGTCGTGGTATTCATGGTGATGGCCTACGGCCTGTTCGGCGTGTTCGCCAATGTGGCGCTGGTCGCCAACCTGGTGCTGCTGATGGCGATCCTGTCGGCGCTCGGCGCCACCCTGACGCTGCCGGGCATCGCCGGCATCGTGCTGACCGTCGGCATGGCGGTCGATGCCAACGTGCTGATCTACGAGCGCATCCGCGAGGAGGTGGCGACCGGCCGCTCGCCGCTGAATGCGTGCGAGATCGGCTTCCGGCGCGCCATCACCACAATCGTCGACGCCAACCTGACCACGCTGATCGCGGCCGCGATCCTGTTCCAGTTCGGCTCCGGGCCGATCAAGGGCTTCGCGGTCACGCTGGCGATCGGCATCCTGACCTCGATGTTCACCGCCATCATGGTCACCCGGCTCCAGGTCGCGACCTGGCTGCGCCGCCGGCGGCCGCAAGCGCTCGCCCTATAGGTCGCCGCCATGCTGCATCTGCGCCTGATCCCCAGCGACACCAAGTTTCCGTTCATGAAGATGCGCGGGGTCGCGGTCATCTTCTCCGCGCTGCTGGTGGTCGGCTCGATCATCGCGTTCCTGACCCAGGGCTTGAACTACGGCATCGACTTCGTCGGCGGCACGCTGATCGAGGTGCGGACCCAGGACGAGCCGGACATCGCCGGCATGCGCAGCAGCCTGGACGGGCTGGGCCTGGGCGAGGTCAGCCTGCAGGCGTTCGGCGACGACAACGACGTGCTGATCCGCATCGAGCGGCAGAGCGAGGCCGAAGGCGAGGACGCCGCGCTGACCGCCGCGGTGCAGCAGGCGTTGGGCGAGGGCGTCGAGCTGCGCCGGGTCGAGTTCGTCGGGCCCAAGGTCGGCGGCGAGCTGCGCGAGGCCGCCATCCTCGCGGTCACGATCGCCCTGGTCGCGATCATGTTCTACATCTGGTTCCGCTTCGAATGGCAGTACGGCGTCGGCGCCATCGTCGCCCTGGCGCACGACGTGATCTCGACGATCGGCCTGTTCGCGGTGCTGCAGCTCGAGTTCAATCTCGCCACGGTCGCCGCGGTGCTGACCATCGCCGGCTATTCGATCAACGACACCGTGGTGGTGTTCGACCGGGTGCGCGAGAACCTGCGCAAGTACAAGAAGACCGAGATGCGGGAGCTGCTCGACCTGTCGATCAATCAGACGCTGTCGCGCACGATCATGACCAGCATGACCACGCTGATCGCGGTGGTCGCGCTGTTCCTGTTCGGCGGCGCGGTGGTGCACGATTTCGCCGGCGCGATGATCTGGGGCATCGTCATCGGCACCTATTCCTCGATCTTCGTCGCCGGGCCGCTGCTGATCTACATGAAGGTGCGCAGCGACGGCGGCACCGACGACGCGCCGGAAGGCAGCGAGGCCGCCAAGGCGGCCTGATCCGCCTGCGCCGCATACCGAGCCGGGAGGGGCGATGGAGATCACCCCGCATATCGCGCGCGACGCCAAGGTGGTGCAGCGCTATGGGCCCGGCCGTTTCACCATCTCCGGCGAGACGTTCGCGGGCGGCGTGCTGGTGAGCCCGACCGCGGTCAGCCCATGGACCGACGCCGAACTCGAAAGCTGGACCGAGGCGACGCTGGCCCCGGTTCTCGCGCTCATGCCCGCGCCGGAGATCCTGCTGGTCGGAACCGGCACGGCGATGCGGCTGTTGCCGCGTGCGCTGCGTCCGGCGCTGCGCGCCCACGGCATCGGCTGCGACGCCATGGATACTGGCGCCGCCTGCCGCACTTACAACATCCTGCTCGCCGAAGGGCGCCGGGTTGCGGCGGTGCTTCTTGCGGTCGGTTGATATTTCGCTGTAAGAGTTTGTGCTTGAACGAAAACGGCCGCGCCGCACAGGTTGTGGGCCGGGGCAAGAGGCCGATGCGGACTTTACATCTTGCCGGAATCCTGGCCCTGACGGCCATGGTTTCGGCCTGCGAGACACTGGGCCTGAGCGACGAGACGGCTGCTGACGCAGGCGGCACGGAAACGGCCGACGCCGTCATCGAGGGTGCCGAAACCGATCTCGCGCGTCCGGGTTTGCCGGATGCGCCCGACGCCATCGTGCGGCTGCAGGTCGAGGACTATCAGCAGTTCCTCGACCAGACCATCCGCGAATACCGCTTCTGCGTGCGCTCGTCGGCGCTGGAGATCGACGATGGCACGTCCAGTCCCGAAGTGATCGTCGAGCGGGCCCAGCGGCGCTGCGAGGAGGAATTCCGCACCGCGCACCGCACCGCCAACCTGCTGGGCGACCTGAACAAAGTGGAATCGCTGCGCGCGGAAAGTCGGGCGGCGGCCCTCGAATCCGTCATCGCGGGACGTTCCTCGTGAGGACGGCGGCGGCCGAAGCCTGACTTGCGGAAGCGGCGGAGAGGAGTCTCCGCCGTTTCTGCATGGGCCGCGATCAGCCGGCGAAATTCTCCGCCGCGAAGTCCCAGTTGATCAGGTTGTTGAGGAACACGTCGAGATACTTCGGCCGCGCGTTGCGGTAGTCGATGTAGTAGGCGTGCTCCCACACGTCCGCAGTCAGCAGCGGCGTTGCGCTGCCGGTCAGCGGCGTCTCGGCATTCGGCGTCTTGGTGACCTTCAGCTTGCCGCCTTCGCTGACCAGCCACGCCCAGCCGCTGCCGAACTGGGTGGCGCCGGCCTGGGCGAACGCCTCCTTGAAGCCGTCCAGGCTGCCGAAATCGCGATTGATCGCGTCGGCCAGCGCACCCGACGGGGCACCGCCGCCGCCCGGCTTCATCGAATGCCAGAAGAAGGTGTGGTTCCAGATCTGGGCGGAGTTGTTGAACAGGCCGGCTTTCGACGCGTCGCCGGCCGATGCCTTGATGATCTCCACCAGGCTCTTGCCGGCATTGTCGGTGCCGTCGATCAGCTTGTTCAGGTTGTCGACATAGGCCTTGTGGTGCTTGCCGTGGTGAAAGTCGAGGGTTTCGCCCGAATAATGCGGCTCCAGTGCGGTCCGGTCATAGGGCAGGGGGGGAAGTTCGAACGCCATCGGAGTCTCGATCCCTTTGTTCTGAGTTGCGTGCTGGCCGGGCGGAGATGTGGCGGAGCGCCGGCCACGCCTTCCACATAGAGCGTCGCGCCTGTCCTGTGAACCCCGACGATGGCCGTCGGTTCCGTCCCCTTGCCTTTCGCCGGGGGCGCGCCATGCTGGCCGGATGACCGCACGCGGAAACCGGCCGGGCGACGACACCGACCTGGCCTATTGCCTGGACCTGATCCGTCACGGCGACCGCGACCGCTATCTGGTCGCGCTGTTCGCCCCGGCGGCTGCGCGCGCAGCGCTGACCGCGCTGTTCGCGCTGAACTGCGAATTGGCCAAGACCGTGCACGTGGTCAGCGAGCCGATGCTGGGACAGATCCGGCTGCAATGGTGGCGCGAGAGCGTCGACGGCATCTTTGCAGGCGCGCCGCGCCGCCATGCGGTCATCCAGCCGTTGGCTGCCGCGGTCGCCCGCTTCGGCCTGCCGCGTGCACCGTTCGACGCCATGATCGACGCGCGCGAGCGCGATCTTGACCCCGCACCCTTCGCCGGAGTGGAGGATCTCGCCGGCTACTGTGCGGCGACCGAAGGTCCGCTGCTGACCCTGGGCCGCGCCGCCACCGGACAGGTTCCCGCCGCGATCGGTGCGGATGCGGGCGCTGGCGTCGCCGCGGGCTACGGCATCGCCCGCCTGCTGTGCGAACTGGCGCAGAACCGGCGGGCGGGACCGCTGGCGGTGCCGGCGGACGTGGCGGCGCGGCATGGCCTGCCCGCAACCGCCCTGCGGACCGGCGCGCCTGGCGACGTGCGGCTGGCCGCCGCGGTGGCGGAGTTGGCGCCGGAGGCGGCACGCCGCCTGGCCGGGCCGGCAGGCGGTCGCGTCGACCGGATGCATGCGACCCTGGCGCGGGCGCGGCTGCGGCGCCTCAAAAAAGCCGGATACGACCCCTATGACGCAACCGTCGCCGCCGCGGGACCCGGCGATTCCTGGCGCCTGCTGTTCGCGCTGCTGCGGCCGGGCCGGCGCTGAACGGCGCGCCGGCACGCATACGGCGGCTTCTCTTGCGGCCGCGACGGATGCCGTGCGACGCATAGACATCTCGGCCGGCCGCCGACGCCCTGGCGACGAGGCGGTGGCCGCAGCCATTCGACGCTCGATTTCAGGTGGGAGGATCGCAATGAGACGGATTTTTCTGGCCGGTGCCATGGCGCTCGGCGTTTGCGGCGCGGCGGCGGCGGACGATTACGACGCCGTCCGTTCCGCGCTGGACGCTGGCGACTACGACACCGCCTTCAGCGCGCTCGCAGCGATGGCGGAGGCCGGCGACACCTTCGCGGCGACCGCGCTGGCCAACCTCCTGCTGAGCGAAGCGGCCGGCCCGCCCGAAGCCGGCGTCGCGATCGCCTGGCTTGAACAGGCCGCAGCGGACGGCAGCGTGAACGCCATGCTCGAACTCGGCGCGCTTTACCAGCGTTCGGGCCCGCTGCTGTTTCCGGACCGTGCCGAGATGCCGATGGCTGCCGGATATCCGGAGGCGTTGGACTGGTTCGGACGCGCCGCCGATGCGGGCTCCGCCATCGCACTGGGCAAGATCGGCGGGCTCTATCGGCTCGGCGTCTACTCGCGCGCCTTCGGGCTGGTTACGGCGGACGACGAGCTACGGCTGTCCAGGGAGTTTCTCGAGCGCGCCGCCGCGGCGGGCAACCCGGCGGCCATGAGCATGCTGGCGCAAATGGTGCGGCGCGACGACGGCGCGCGGTTCGCCGCACTGATCCGGGAGGCGGCCGCACTCGGCGATCCGCTGGCCGTCGGCATGCTGGCTGCCAAGCCCGAATTTGGCGAGATTACCGACCCGATCGACGCCTTGACCTGGAAATTCGCCGCGCGCACCGCCTGGGCCTATGCCCCCAACCCGCGATCGCCGCTGCTGATCATCGCAGGTGCGGATACCGGCCAGGACTTCGTCGCACTCCTCGACGAAGCCATCGCGGCCGCCGATCCGGCAGATGCCGCCGTTGCCGAGGCGAGGGCGGCGGAGATCACCGCCGGCTGGGTCAGCTATATGCCGGGGCAGGTGGGTGCCGCGGCAGACGACAGCGACAGCGGGTCGGGCGGCGGCCTGTTCGGCCGCAATTGAACGCATGGGCCGCGCGTGCGCCACGGCGCACGTCGCGGCCGAAACCGGAGGGGCGGCAACGGACCATGACGCACAGGATCATTGCGGCGGCGGTCGGGCTTTGCCTTGCGGCGGGTTCGGCCTTGGCCGACGGTTACGACAGCGTGCGCGTGGCGCTCGACGCGGGCGACTACGACACCGCTTTCGCCACGCTCGCGGAGATGGGCAATGCCGGCGATACGCTGGCGATGACCATGCTGGCCAACCTGCAGATGGGCTACACGGTAGCCAATCCCAACTACGGGGTTGCGTTCGCTTGGCTGCAGCAGGCGGCGACGGCGGGCAGCATCCACGCCATGATCCAGCTCGGCACGATCTACCAGTTCCAGCCCATGGCGATCGACCGCACGGCGGCGAACACCGGTGCGCGCTATCCGGAGGCGATCAGCTGGTACCAGCGCGCAATCGACGCCGGCTCCGTCGTGGCGGTGAGCCGGCTGGGTCTGCTCCACCGTTTCGGCCTGCTGCCGACGGTCGACGAATCGGTGACTGTCCAGGACGAACTGGCTCGAGCCATCGTGCTGCTGGGCGAAGCCGCGGCGGCCGGGCGGCCGGAGGCGATGGCGCCGATGGCGATGATGGTGCGGCGCGACGATCCGGCCCGAGCGGCGTCGCTGATGCAGCAGGCCGCGGCCCTCGGCGAGCCGACGGCTCTCGGCCTCATCGCCATCAAGCCGGGCGATTTCGGCGTCGAGGATCCGGTGGAGATCTTGGCCTGGGTGCTGGCCGCCGAGGCGCGTTGGGAGCTGGACCGCGACCCGCGGTCCGGCATCTGGACGGCGATGGGTGTGGAGACCGAAACCGACTTCCGCGCCTGGGTCGCGGCCGAGCGCGCGAATGCGGCGTCCGGCCTGCTGGCTGCGGCCGAGCTGAGGGCGGCGGAGATCCGGGCCGGCTGGACCAGCCTGCTGCCGGGCCATTCCGGCGCCCCGCGCGAGGGCGGCCTGTTCGGCCGCAACTGAGCGCTATTCCGCCGCGGCGCTGCGCGCGCCGAGCCAGAGGTCGAGATCGGCGAGCGCGCGGGCGGCCATTGCGTGCTTGCGCTCGCGCCCGCGCAGCCGGTGCTTCTTCGGCCCGTTGTCGCCGGCGAAGCCGGGGAACAGGCCGAAGTTCACGTTCATCGGCTGGAAGGTGGCGGCGTCGGCGCCGCCGGTGATGTGCCCGAGCAGCGCGCCGAGCGCCGTGGTCGGCGGCGGCGGGTTGGGCGCTTCTCCCCGCACCTCGGCGGCCGCGAAACGGCCGCAGAGCAGGCCGATGGCGGCGCTCTCCACATAGCCCTCGACCCCGGTGATCTGGCCGGCGAAGCGGATGCGCGGTTCCGCCTTCAGCCGGCAGATGCCATCGAGCAGGGCCGGGGCGTTGATGAAGGTGTTGCGGTGGATGCCGCCCAGCCGCGCGAATTCGGCCTGCTCCAGGCCCGGGATCATCCGGAAGATCCGTGCCTGCTCGCCGTATTTCAGCTTGGTCTGGAAGCCGACCAGGTTGAACAGCGTGGCGAGCGCATTGTCCTGGCGCAGCTGGACGACCGCATGCGGGCGCCGGCCGGTGTGCGGGTCGGTCAGGCCGACCGGCTTCATCGGCCCGAAGCGCAGAGTCTCGCGCCCGCGCTCGGCCATCACCTCGATCGGCAGGCAGCCCTCGAAATAGGGCGTGTCGCGCTCCCAGTCCTTGAATTCGGTCTTCTCGGCGGCGAGCAGGGCATCGATGAACGCGTCGTAGCCGGCGGCGTCGAAGGCGCAGTTGATGTAGTCGGCCCCGTCGCCTTCCGGCCCGACCTTGTCGTAGCGCGACTGCTTCCACGCCTTCGCCATGTCGATGCTGTCGGCATGCACGATCGGCGCGATCGCGTCGAAGAAGCCAGCGCCTCGCTGCCGGTAGCGCGCGGATCGCCTCGGCCAGGCCGGGCGCCGTCAGCGGCCCGGTGGCGACGATGACCCGGCTCCAGGCGTCGGGCGGCCAGCCGTCGACCGCCTCGCGCACCACCGCGATGCGCGGATGGCCGGCGATGAGCCCGGTCACCGCCTCGGCGAAGCGCTCGCGGTCGACCGCCAGCGCGCCGCCGGCCGGCACCTTGGCCGCGTCGGCGCAGGCGATCACCAGCGAGCCGCAGCGCCGCATCTCCGCATGCAGCAGGCCGACGGCATTGTTCTCTGCATCGTCGGAGCGGAACGAGTTCGAGCAGACCAGCTCGGCCAGCCTGTCGGTCTGGTGCGCCTCGGTGGTGCGCAGCGGGCGCATCTCGTGCAGCACCACGCGGGTGCCGGCCTCCGCCGCCTGCCAGGCCGCCTCGCTGCCGGCCAACCCGCCGCCGACGATGTGCAGGATGTCGCTGTCGCTGGTCATGGGCGCTCAGATAGCCGCCGGGCACGGTTGCGGCAAGCGAAGGCTCCATGCCGGGTATGCGAATGCGGCCGCAGCGGCTAGTTCGATCGCGCCGCGTGCTCGCGGCACAGGCTGAGAGGACGTCCCCCATGGTCCGGACCGGTTCTGTCGTTGCCGTCTTGTCTGCGCTGGCGATTCCCGCTGCCGCGGACGCCCAGGATGCCGGGTTCGTCAGCGGCGTGCACATCGGCGTGCTGGCGCACGACTACGGCCCTCTGACCACGCACGACGAGGACGCCGTCGACGCCAATATCGAGGTCCGATTTGCCAGCCCCGCCTTCCTGGACGCCATCCTGGCGCCGGAGCCGCATCTCGGCGCCACCTTCAACTTCGACAGCGATGCCACCGATCAGGTCTATGCCGGGCTGACCTGGTCGTTCGACCTGACCGACGAAATCTTCTTCGAGATTGGCGGCGGCGGTGCCATCCACAATGGCAAGACCGACGCCGGGCCGCGCGACCGCACGTTGCTGGGCTGTCGGGTGCTGTTCCGCGGTGCCGCCGACCTGGGCTGGAACATCGACGTGCACAACAATGTGGCGCTGCACTGAGACCACATCTCCAACGCGTTTCTCTGCGACCCCAACGAGGGCCTGGAAACCGTCGGCGTCCGCTACGGCTATCGGTTCTGAGCGTCAGGGGCGGCCAACCTCGGCCGCGCGCACGGCGGTGCCGTCAGATCTGTGCCCGCGCGCTTTCGGCGATCTCCAGCAATTCGCCTGTCGATGACGGTCCGACCACCACGAACGCATAGCCGGCGTCGCGCCAGCTGACCAACCCCAGTTCGTCGCGCGTGGTTTCGCTGAATCCCGCGTCCGCGCCGTCGGTCGCCAGGAAGCAAAGGCCGAAGATCGCATCGTCCTGGGCATACATCAGCTGCGCAACCGGCTTGCCGTCGATGATCAACATGCGGGCGCCGCGGAAATCCAGGCCCTGTCCGGCCAGATCCGGGATCGCAAACGGCCGGTCCAGCCGCTCGCCCAGCCAGGCGGTTATGTGCTCGCTTTCGGCTGCAGGCACCTCGACCAGATGTCGCGACTCGGCGCTGTAGGCACGATGGTACTGCGCGACCTGCGTCAGCCAGCCGTGGCGGACGAGGTCGGTTTCGGCTTCCTGGACGACGCCGGTCTCGATGCCGTAGCGATAGGCCAGCGGAATGCCGACCGCGGCGATCAGCGCGCCGGCGGCGGCAGCCATCACCCAGGTGCGCGTGCGTTCGAGCGTCCGCGGCGGGCGTCGAAGCGGCGTGACGCTGGCCCCGCCCGGCGGCCCGGACGGCAAGCCGCCGTCCGGTCCCCCACCCGCCGTCGCCCGCGGGCGGGACGGCGCAACCGGGACGGGGCCGGCCGCGCGCGCCAACGCCAGCGGCACCGGCGCGCGCATGACGCCGGCGAACGCGTGCGGCAACTGGCGGTCCAGCGCGCGCATCTGCTCGGCCAGCCGCGCCGCTGCGGGGTCGCTTTTCACCATGGCGTCGACCCGTTCGGCCGTCGCGTCGTCCAGGACGCCGTCCAGCCAGGCGGCCAGGTAGTCGCCGAGCGAATCCTGCGACAGCGGCGGCAGACCTTCATAGGCGATCACGGCGCTCATTGACGGGCCTCTGCCTGCGCGCCTTCGGCCGCCGCCGTGGCCAGCGCGCCGCGGGCGCGGGACAGCCGGCTCATGACGGTGCCGATCGGCACGCCGAGCAGCGTCGCGGCCTCCTTGTAGGAATGGCCCTCGACCGACACGAGCATGAGGGCAAGCCGCTGCTCCTCGGGCAGCGCGAGGATCAGCCGGTCGAGCAGGCTCAGCTCCGCCCGCGCTTCGGCCTCGCTGTGGGCCCGCTCGTCGACGAGCTGGTCCGCATCCACGTTGCCGCCGCCGCCGCGCACGGCGTCGGCTCGCAGCCGGTTCTTCCAGATCGAATGCATTATCGCGAACATCCAGCTGTCCAGTCGCGTGCCCGGCGTGAACTGGTCGACCCGGTTGAGCGCGCGCTCGCAGGCGTCCTGGACCAGGTCGTCGGCGCGATCGAGCGAACCGGACAGGCTGGTGCCGAAGCGACGCAGGCGCGGCAACAGCGAAACCAGTGTTCGTGAAATCTCGGCGGCATCCTCTCCGCTCGTGCTGTGGACCATGATCTGCCTGTCTCGCGTGATTTCGACGGCGGGCGCATGACAGGCCTGTCGCTCGGACAACACCTGAGGAACCGAGCTTATTCCTGAGGCGCTGCGAGAAAAAATCAACATGAAAAATGCACGTCCGAAGGAATAAGAGTGCGGACTGGGATGTTGTTCCAATGTGCGCGGAAAAGTCAGGATGATGATCGTGGGTGTGTTGGGGGGAAGGGTAACCGACATCCACGCGCAGAGCAAAGATCAATGCAAGAACTGGTGAAGGTTCGAGAATTACAGATCTTGCATTGCCTTTGCTTAGCCAGGTAGGCCCTCGCACCGCCTGAAGTTACCTGATCCAGGAACCGGAGAACCCAATGCTCCCTTCAACCGGCGCTCATATGCAAAGATACTACGTATGCGAGAGTGCGCGGAGTTTTATCGCGCCTCTGGCGGGCACGCGTTATCGCGTGACCACGAATTCGCATCCGATCAGAGGCGCCATCTACACCCTGCACGCCATCGAGCAAAACCCGGCGGGCGACGTGGCCCGAGACGGCCGGGGCGTCAGCCGCAGCGGCGGCGCTCAGGCGACGGGTTCGGTTCTGCCGGACATGTCCGATCGCGATCGGTAGCCCAACGAACAGCCGATCCCCCGGGCTTGCGCGGCCAGGGCAGTTGCCTGGCGCGGCTGCCAACGGCTGGAACCCGGGTAGGGGTTCACGGCATGCCGCCGAACGCCGCGAGGCCGAACAGACTCACCCCAGTATCTTTTTCGAAGAAGAGGCGACAATGTCATACATGCACGCTGCCAGCGCAGGATTCGCTGAGGCCAGGGCCATCTACACAACGGGACGCAAGTCGGACAACAAGCTACATGTCAACCCTGGGTCGTTCTATGCTGCCGGTGACCTCTTGCAGGACGAACCGCTGCTGAAACCGCTGGCGCATGGCGAGACCGTTCCGGCCTATGAGCACCGGCGCCGATCCGCAATGCGCAGATTGAACGCATATAGGCAAACCAATCCCGTCAACCCTCAGACGTTTCTGCAGTTTGGAAAAGGGATGCTTGCCGCGCCCCCGACTGCGGCGAATTGCGGCGAGCTCGCCTTGATGGCGGCAGCGAGCGCGTGGCATCGACTGGGCGAGCAAACCCCCGCGCCGGTGGCGCTTGTCATGCTGGACGACCCGGCCGATCACATGTTCTGCGTGGTCGGTGATCACGAGGCTTGCGGGGACCTGATGTTCGTCAATGCCGTTCGGGATCTGGCGACAAATGCGCCGGCTGCTGACATGTGGGTCGCCGATCCTTGGCTGAACGTGATGTGCCGACTGCGGGACTATCCGGCGCGTGCAGCCGCGAAGTTCGCCAAATGGCAACAGGCCAACAAGCGGATCGCCTGGGAAACCGGTCCGCTCGGGCCTGGCTGGTATTCACCGCTGGGAGACTATTCCGATGGGTTCCGAGATGCGACGATGATCCCGATATTGGGCTGAGGAAGCGCCCGCGGACCGCATCGGTTCGGCCAGGGTTCGTTCGCAGCGAACTTCCCGATCGCGTGGAAGTTCGCTGCGGACGTTTCCCGTCGGATTTCACGACGGCCGCGTTTCCCGATTTTGGCTGCCTCTCGCCGGGACTGATGGCCGTTTGAAGGTCGCTTTGCCGAAACCGCGTCGCCGTTGCTGGCCGGGATAGCGGGGCCGCCATTGCCTGCACGACCGCGCCGATCGCTGTGACGCGGCTCACTTTGCGGGATGGCTGCGCCTTATTGTTGCCGCGTTATTGCGGTCAGGTCATTATTGACGGGGACAACGGATGGCAGAGGAGGCAGCAATGCCTTTCGGCCGCCATGTCGGCACCGTCATGCCCGGATTCCCGGGCAGTCATTCGCGCGTTGATCGCACCTCGATACCTGTCGCCGTCTCGGCGGAGGGATCGCCCGTGCGCCGGCGTCTTGTCGCCGGCATGATCGGATCAGCCAATACTCAATTCGCGGCAGCCCGCTCGACCGCCACCCAAGGCGGTGCGGCTGCCCAATCCATTCGGGCCCTGTCCTTTGCGGCGCCCGGATCGCCCGTGCGTGGCCACCGCGAGGCCGGTGGGGCCTCGGCCGCGCGCGACCTACCCTCCCAATAAAGAGGAAACCGCCATGAACCCCGCAAGTCTCAGGCGAGGCGCCGTCGCCGCTGCGCTTTTCGCAGGCGCAACGCTTTGTACGTCGATCGCTGCGCAGGCAGCAGAGGCCATCCTGTTCGACGGCAACAACTGCACCGGCCAGTACCGCATGCTCGACCGTTCGGTCGGCAACTTCGACCAGATCGGCTTCGACAACCGGGTCAATTCGCTGATGGTCATCACCGGGGCGTTCCGCTTCTACCGCGACGCCAACTATGGCGAGGGCAACGGCCCGTCGTTCCAGCTCGGGCCGAGCGGATACACCGAGACCTGCTGGTCGCTGGCCGACGCCGCGCAGGGCAACTTCCCGAACGACCGGATGTCGTCGGCGCAGCTGCTGCAGGACAGCCAGGGTCCGCAGCCGCAGGGCGTAGCGATTGTCTACGACTTCGCCAATTTCGGCGGCCAGTACCGGATTCTCACGCGCAACGTGGCGGACTTCAACGCGATCGGCTTCGACAACGACGTCGAATCGATCCGTGTCGTCTCCGGAACCTGGACCTTCTACCGCGACGCCAACTACGGCCAGGGCAACGGCCAGGCGATCACGCTCGGGCCCGGCGACTATGCCAACGTCAACAACGTGCCCGGCTACCAGCCGGGGACCTTCCCGGGCGACAGGATGTCGGCCGCGCAGGTGCAGGCCGGCAACGCGCCGCCGCCTCCGCCGCAGCAGTGCGCGCCGGGGCAGATTGCCGCCAACAACCAGTGTCTCAACTGCTGGGACTATTTCGGCAATCCGCCCAACTCGTCGCAGTTGAACGCCGCCGGCGACCAGTGCGAGTGTGCGCCGGGGTTCGAATGGTCGAGCTTCGGTGCCGCCAACATCGGCGGTGTGATCTTCCGCAATTGCCTGCCGGCGCAGCAGACGCCGCCTCCGCCGAACTGCCCGGGGCCGTACCAGGTGCTGAACCCTGGCACCAACCAGTGCGTGTTCAACTGCCACCAGTCGACGCAGCCGAACCCGCAGACCGGCCAGTGCGACTGCCTGCCGGGCACGCAGGAGGCGGGCTTCCTGAACGACGGGCGGCGCTATTGCTTGGGTACCGCCCAGCCGCAGCTGCCGCAGGTGATCCGTTACACCGCGCCCGGCAACCAGCTGATCCCGACGGCACAGGGCGCCGGCTTCACCTTCACCACCCAGGTCGACCAGGGCGGGGCGGTGTGCCAGGTCAACGGCAACACGATCATCTTCCAGATGACCAACCTGCCTGACAACAAGGCGCGCACCTGCATCGTCACCATGTTCGGCGGCCGCCAGCTCGCCTATGGCTGGCAGTACGAGGACTACAACATGTCCCAGGTCTACGGGCAGGCGACGCCGATCGGCTCGACGACGGCGTTCCCGTTCCAGATCCGGCTGATCATCCCGCCGTTCGGCGACAAGGTGATCGCCCAGATCGTCTCGGTCGACCTGCTTGGCCCCGCCGGCCAGAGCTGGCAGGCGGCACTGCAATAGAACCAGGAAGGTTCTAGGGAACGCCCCGGCCAGGCAGGCCGGGGCGTACTCGCATTCAGCCAATGGCAAGGCGGGGATGCGAGGCTGGCTCGCCTGCGTGCCGGATCGCGACCACAGGAGGTGTCGAATGCGCATCCAGTTTATTTTCTCGCTCGTACTGCTCTGCATTCCGCCGGCAGCGGCCGAAGGCCAGCAGCTGCAGTTGCCCGAACATCTGCGCGACAGCATCAACACGCACTTCGGCGATGCCCTGTGCCTTGGCCCCTACCGGGTCAGCGCCCGAAATCCGGCCGGCGAGGGCACGGTCTGCTACTGGAACTGCCACGACACCACCATGCCGGACGAAGCCAGCAATCGGTGCGTGTGCACGCCGCCGCTGGTTCCGGCAGGGACCCTGGCCGACGGCCGGCTCTATTGCGAGCATCCAGGCGACGCGCTGTCAGACCGGCCGGAGCTGTACGTGGCATCCGGCCCGGACTTCTTCAGTCTCGCCACGACGCGCGGGTTCGGGCGGCAGGCTTTGCCGGCGCCCGGCTACCAGCCGTGCACGGTGAACGATCGCGGGATCGCCTTCACTCCCGAACCGTTCAACCGCGACAGCCGATGCGTGGTCACGCTGCTGTCGGGTCGCGGTCTGGCAGCGGGCTGGGCGCTGGACGCGTTGCGGATCACGGCGGTCGGCGGCCGCGTCGAGTGGTTCACCAACCCGGGCCGGCTGCCGGCCATCCTGGTCGTCTATGGCGACCATCCCGATGGCGACGTCCAGATCGTCTTCGACGAGGTCAGGCTCCTCGGGCCGCAGGGCGGTCACTGGTCCGACGC
This sequence comes from Alphaproteobacteria bacterium, assembly GCA_041396705.1. Classification (NCBI taxonomy): domain Bacteria; kingdom Pseudomonadati; phylum Pseudomonadota; class Alphaproteobacteria; species Alphaproteobacteria bacterium. Next base: position 42,748 of record JAWKYB010000015.1, on the reverse strand, counting down.
TCTGGCGCGATAGCCGCGCTTGCGACCTGTACGGCACCGCGCTGCATGGCGGCAACGAGGCGCCGTACCGGTCCGTCAGTGCGGGATGGTCAGGCCCGCGCCTCGAGCACAAGATTGAACGGAGTCTCGGTGGCGCGGCGCACCCGGGCGAAGCCACCCGCGCCGATCACCTCGCGCAGCCGGGCCTCGCCGGCCTGGGCGCCGAGCCCGGTCCCGGTCTCCTGCGCCAGCGACGTCGGCAGGCAGATCATGGTCGAGGCCGCATAGTACAGCCGGCCGACCGGGTTCAGGTTTTCTTCCAGCGTATCGCCGGCCTTGGGCTCGACGATCATCCAGCTGCCGCCCGGCGCCAGCGACCTGCGCACGTGCGCGGCCGCGCCCTCGGGGTCGCCCATGTCGTGCAGGCAGTCGAAGAAGGTGACCAGGTCGTAGTCGGTGCCGGGATAGTCCTTGGCCAGCGCTACCTCGAAGCGCACGTTGTCCAGGCCGTGCGCCCGGGCGTGCTTGCGGGCCTCGGCGATGGATTCCGCGTGGAAGTCGTAGCCGACGAAGGTGGAGTTCGGGAACGCCTCCGCCATGATCAGGGTCGAATGGCCGTGGCCGCAGCCGACGTCGGCGACGACCGCGCATTCCTCCAGCTTCGGCACCACCCCTTCCAGTGCCGGCAGCCACGCCTGCACCAGGTTGTGCTGGTAGCCGGGGCGGAAGAACTTGGCGACCGCGCAGAACATGCAGCCGGACTGCGCGCCCCACGGCACGCCGCCGCCGTGGCGGAACGCGTCCTCGACATGCGGCTGGTTCTGCAGGGTCGACAGCACGGTGTCGAACGCGCCGAGCAGATAGACCGGGCTGTTCTCGTTGGCGAACACCATCGCCTGCTCCGGCGGCAGCGTGAAGCGCCGGGTGTCGGGATCGTAAGTGACATAGCCGGATGCGGCATGGTGCGACAGCCACTCGCGCACATAGCGCTCCGCCAGGTTGGTTCGGTCGGCCAGCTCCTGGCTGGTCGCCGGCCCGTTGTCGTTGAGCGCCCGGTAAAGGCCCAGCCGTTCGCCCATGCGCACGAGCGCGACGCTGTATGCGCCGCCCAGGTCGCCCAGGACCTGGCCAATGAACTCGTTCAGCTTCGCTTCGTTGACAGTCGGCATTTCAAATCCCCCAAAATCTGGAATGTCGCGCTTTCGCGTCGCGCAGGCCCCCTCCGACTGTGGGGCGCACAGATAGGCAAATGTCCGTGAGGCGCCTGTGATCGTCAGCACAGAGGGCCTATGCTGGATGTGACGGCGCGCAGCGACGGCGAGGCGGCGCCGCGCTGCCGTCCGGATCCGGAGGAGGGAAGGCCATGCCGTTGGCGCTGTCACGACGGCGGCTGCTGATCGCGGGCGGCAGCGCGGTCGGCGTCGGATTGCTGGTGCGCGCAGCCCATGCGCAGGCGTGCGCCCCAGGCGGGACCCCGCCGCAGACCGAAGGTCCTTACTACACGCCCGGCACACCGTTGCGGTCAGATTTCACCGGCGACGGCCCGGGTGTCCCGCTGCTGCTGGAAGGCTTCGTCACCGACGCGGCGTGCCTTCCGCTCGGCGATGCCGTGGTCGACATCTGGCACGCGAATGCCGACGGCATCTACGACAACGACGGCTACCGCTTCCGCGGGTATCAGCGCACCGACGCTGCCGGGCGATACTGGCTGCGGACGATCGTGCCCGGGCTCTATGGCCGCCGCACCCGGCATATCCACGTCAAGGCACAGGCGGCCGGCACCGCGGTGCTGACCACCCAGCTCTATTTCCCGGACGAACCCGCCAATGCGTCGGACCGCCTGTTCGATCCGGCCCTGGCGATGGCCATCGGCGGCGGCGCGGACGGTCTGACCGGGCGTTTCGACTTCGTGCTGTCGGCCTGAGTCCCGGCGCGAACCGGCAGGCCGACCGCTCTTCTCCAACGAGACCTCTCCGACGACCGCCGCCGTTGGCATGCCGTCGAAGAGCACCGGTCCGGCGAGGGAGCCGCCTAGAGTTTGACCGCCTTCCTGGCCAGTCGGCTCAATGTGGCGTGCTCCTGGCAGTAAAAACTCCACTTGCCGTATTCATCCCGCGATCCGGCAACGGAGAACTCCCTGGCTGGATTCTTGAAGTTGAAGACGGGGGCCTTGAACTTGGGATCGACGACCTGGCCCTCTTGCTCCGAGGGCTTGTAGCCGCCGTGCGTGCCCAGGTTCGTTGCCAGGCAGCAGCCGCCTTTGGATTGACTGCCGTAGGAGAACGCCTTGTGCGTCGAGGTGTCGGTGATGCAGATCGCCGGTCCGTCAAACTGCGGGAGCGAAAAGGATACGTCTTTCCCTTCGATGCCGGGAACGTAATAGGCATCGAAGGCGTACTTGGCCTTCTCGCACAGGTCATGCCCCGACTTGTCGAAGTGTATGACGAGCGGAATGCCGTCGATGTCGTCGACCTTGAATTTGCCGACGCTGCTTCGCACCTCCTGGATGTAAGCGGTCTGGCTTCCCGACGATTTCGTTTCGCCGTTACCCAGGTCGCAAATCAAGTACACGCTCTCGAAGAAATCCTCCGGCTCGTGCCGAAGCATGTCGACTGCGTCCTTCAGCATAATATCGGGCATGATCTGAATCCTTCCCTTGGACAATCGGCAACCAGTCGCCGCGCCACGTGCGCCGCGCCAAGCCTTGTGTCGGTCGCGTCGCACCCATGGCGAATGTGTTGCTGTTCGCGCCGACTGCGCTCGGCAGGCGAACGATCCGCCAACACATCCCGCCCATTATGTGCTATATACATGCGCGGCTCGTACTTGCTCCGTGCCGAATTTCGTGCTCCGGGCGTTTCCGTGCCGGCGGGCCGCCGCGCCGCGCTTGCCGGACGCCCGCTCGGTTCGGTGCAACCCGAGGAACGCGGAGGAGGGGAGGTGCGCTACACATTCGACGAATGGCGCCACGTCGCGCGGGTGTTCTACGAACTTGCGCCTCTCGCGGAGACCAACCGGATCGCGGCAGAGGCACACATCCGGCGGCACCAGCGCCTGATCCTCACCGAGGTGCGATTCATCCCGCAGCGTTTCGCCCATGTCCCGTCGCGCATCAGGGGCGTCGACCACAACTATCTGCTCTACGAGCGCTACATGGCCGGGACCTCGCGCGGCCTGGCCGCGGACATGTCGACCCGGATCGACCAGGGCTCGGTCCATGTGATCGACATGTCGCGTGTCTATAGGACGGTGACCAGCGAAGTGGCGACGGCCGGCGTCTGCATCCCGCACGATCTGATCGGCTACGATCCGTCAGTGGACCCGCCCTATCGGACCCTCTGCCTGGACACGCCGCAGGGCAGAATGCTCGACCTCGCCCACGAGGCCCTGCGCACGGCCGTCGCCGACGGTCGTGCCGACGCGGAGGAACTGGCGGCGGCGTTCCTCGCCCTCGTCGGCACGCTCATGCTGAAAACGGCGGGCAGGCGCGCAGTCGATCGCGGCGCCCATCGCAGCAGCGCCATGCTGCGCGCGTTCATCGCGCACAACCTGGCGGACCCGGAACTGACGCCCGAGCGCATCTGCGGCCAGATGGGCGTTTCGCGATCCGTCCTGTACCGAGAGTTCCGTCCGGACGGCGGCGTGGCGCGGTATATCGCCGATCAGCGGCTCGACCAGTGCTTCGCGGACCTGGCCGCCGCTGCCCATGCGCGCGGGGCGGTGCGGAGCGTCGCCGAGCGGTGGGGCTTCTTCCATCCCGGCAACTTCAACCGCGCGTTTCGCGACCGCTTCGGCATCTCGCCGTCGGATTGCCTGGACGGCGCTACCGGCGAGGACGCGCCCGACGGCAGCGTGCGCTACCATCCGGTCCACGACTGGCTGCGTGCCGACGGCTCGTCGCGCTGACCGGAGGCGCCGCCAGATGCCTTTGGCGCCCGCTCAGGCGCTGCGGCGCTTGTCGGCCAGCCGCGGCCGCAGCATTGGCGCGAGGAACTGGCCGGTGTAGCTCTCCGGCACCGCGGCCACGTCCTCCGGCGTGCCGGAAGCGACGATGCGGCCGCCCTTGTCGCCGCCCTCCGGCCCGATGTCGATAATCCAGTCCGCGGTCTTGATCACCTCGAGATTGTGCTCGATCACCAGCACGGTGTTGCCGGTGTCGACCAGGGCGTGCAGCACCTCCAGCAGCTTGCGCACATCCTCGAAGTGCAGCCCCGTGGTCGGCTCGTCGAGGATGTAAAAGGTGCGGCCGGTGGCGCGGCGCGACAGCTCCTTCGACAGCTTGACGCGCTGCGCCTCGCCGCCGGACAGGGTCGTCGCCGACTGGCCGATCTTGATGTAGCCGAGGCCGACCCGCTGCAGCGTCGTCATCTTCTCGCGGATCGACGGCACCGCCTTGAAGAAGTCCGCGCCCTCGTCGACCGTCATGTCGAGCACGTCGGCGATCGACTTCTCGCGGTAGGTCACCTCCAGCGTCTCGCGGTTGTAGCGCTTGCCCTTGCAGACGTCGCACTGCACGTAGACGTCGGGCAGGAAGTGCATCTCGATCTTGATCACGCCGTCGCCCTGGCAGGCCTCGCAGCGCCCGCCCTTGACGTTGAACGAGAACCGTCCCGGCTTGTAGCCGCGCGCCTTGGCCTCCGGCAGGCCGGCGAACCAGTCGCGGATCGGGCCGAAGGCGCCGGTATAGGTCGCCGGGTTCGACCGCGGGGTGCGGCCGATCGGTGACTGGTCGATGTCGATCACCTTGTCCAGGTGCTCCAGGCCCTTGATCGCGTCGTGCGGGCCCGGCGTCTCGCGCGCGCCGTTCAGCTTGCGCGCCATCGCCTTGTACAGCGTCTCGATGATCAGCGAGGACTTGCCGCCGCCGGAAACCCCGGTGACGCAGGTGAAGGTGCCGAGCGGGATCTCGGCGTCGACCTTGCGCAGGTTGTTGGCGCTGGCGCCGACCACGCTGACCATGCGGTTGCGGCGGATGCGGCGGCGCTCCGGCGGCAGCGGGATCTGCTCCAGCCCGGTCAGGTACTTGCCGGTCAGGCTGTCCGGGTGCTGCATCACCGCCTCGGGCACGCCCGCCGCGACGACCTCGCCGCCGTGCACGCCGGCGCCGGGGCCCATGTCGACCAGATAGTCGGCGCTGCGCATCGCCTCCTCGTCGTGCTCGACGACGATGACGGTGTTGCCGAGGTCGCGCAGCCGCACCAGCGTGGCCAGCAGCCGCTCGTTGTCGCGCTGGTGCAGGCCGATCGACGGCTCGTCGAGCACGTAGAGCACGCCGGAAAGGCCGGAGCCGATCTGGCTGGCCAGCCGGATGCGCTGGCTCTCGCCGCCCGACAGCGTGCCGGAGGTGCGCGACAGCGTCAGATATTCCAGCCCGACGTCGACCAGGAAGCCCAGCCGCTCGTTGATCTCGCGCAGGATGCGATAGGCAATGGTCTTGTCCTTGTCGCTCAGCCGGTCGTTCAGCGCGGCGAACCAGTCGCGTGCGCCGACGATCGACATGTCGGCGACCTCGCTGATCGTCAGCCTGTCGACCTTCACCGCCAGGGCCTCCGGCTTCAGCCGCCGGCCGCCGCAGGCCTCGCACGGGCTCAGCATCTGGAACTTGGCCAGTTCCTCGCGCACCCACTGGCTGTCGGTCTCGCGCCAGCGCCGCTCCATGTTCGGGATCACGCCCTCGAACGCCTTGCTGGTCTTGTAGCTGCGCAGGCCGTCGTCATAGGCGAAGGTGATGGTCTCCTCTCCGGTGCCGTAGAGGATGGCCTGCTGCACCTTCCAGGGCAGCTCGTCGAAGGGGACCGAGACGCTGGCCTTGTAGTGCTTCGCGATGGAATCGAGGGTCTGCATGTAATAGGGCGAGGTCGAACCCTGCCACGGCGCGATCGCGCCCTGGCGCAGGCTCTTCGTCCCGTCGGGCACGACCAGCGCCGGGTCGATCACGGTCTTGGTGCCCAGCCCGTCGCAGGCCGGGCAGGCACCGAACGGGTTGTTGAACGAGAACAGCCGCGGCTCGATCTCCTCGATGGTGAAGCCGGACACCGGGCAGGCGAACTTGGCCGAGAAGATGGTGCGCTCGCCCGTCTGCGCGTCCTCGACGATGGCCAGCTGCTCGGCCAGATCGAGGCAGGCCTCCAGGCTGTCGGCCAGCCGCGTCTCCAGGCCCTCGCGCACAACCACCCGGTCGACCACGATCTCGATGTCGTGCTTGCGCTTCTTGTCCAGCGCCGGCGCCTCGGCGATGTCGTGGATCGCGCCGTCGATCTTTACCCGCTGGTAGCCGCGCTTCTGCAGCTCGGCCAGCTCCTTGCGGTACTCGCCCTTGCGGCCGCGTATGATCGGCGCCAGCACCAGCAGGCGGGTGCCTTCCGGCATCGCCATCGCCCGGTCGACCATCTGGCTGACCGTCTGGCTCTCGATCGGCAGGCCGGTGGCGGGCGAATAGGGCACGCCGATGCGCGCCCACAGCAGGCGCATGTAGTCGTAGACCTCGGTCACCGTGCCGACGGTGGAGCGCGGGTTGCGCGAGGTGGTCTTCTGCTCGATCGAGATCGCCGGCGACAGCCCGTCGATGGAATCGACGTCGGGCTTCTGCATCAGCTCGAGGAATTGGCGCGCATAGGCCGACAGCGATTCGACATAGCGGCGCTGCCCTTCGGCATAGATCGTGTCGAACGCCAGCGACGACTTGCCCGAGCCGGACAGGCCGGTGATCACAACCAAACGGTTGCGCGGCAGCTCTACATTGATATTCTTCAGGTTGTGTTCGCGGGCGCCGCGCACCGCGATCACGTCGGCGGCGCGCACGGGCTCAGGATGTCCTTCCGGCATGGCGACGATGTAGCACGCGACAGGGCGGTGGCAAAGCGAGGGTTGGCGGCGCACTGGGGCTGCTGACAGGGTTTGGCAGCAGACGTTCGGACCGCCGTGCGCGCCGTTCGCACCGCCGGCGGCGACCGGCCGGCGGGTTTGCCTGCCCGACCGTGATGCCCTACCGTGCGGCGATAACAGAATCGGGGGCAGAAGGCATGGCGGGCAGCGTCAACAAGGTGATCCTGATCGGCAATCTGGGGCGCGATCCGGAGATCCGCAGCCTGCAGAACGGCGGCAAGGTCTGCAACCTCAGCGTCGCCACATCGGAACGCTGGCGCGACCGCAATTCCGGCGAGATGCAGGAGCGGACCGAGTGGCACCGCGTGGTGATCTTCAACGAGCGCCTGGTCGAAGTCGCCGAGAAGTTCCTGCGCAAGGGTGCGAAGGTCTACGTCGAAGGCGCGCTGCAGACCCGCAAGTGGCAGGACCAGTCCGGCCAGGACCGCTATTCCACCGAGGTGGTGCTGCAGCGCTTCCGCGGTGAGCTGACGATGCTCGACGGCCGCGGCGAGGGCGGCGGTGGCGGTGGCGGTGGCGACTACGGCGGCGCCGGCGACGGCGGCTATGGCGGCGACTACGGCGGCGGCTATGGCGGCGGCCAGTCGTCCGGCGGCGGCCGAGGCGGCGGTGGCGGGCCCGGCGACCTCGACGACGACATCCCGTTCTGAAGCGCGCCGCCCGGCCCGCTCCCTGCGCTGCACAAGCCGTGTGCATCACCGTTGTTCGCACGTGCGGGGACTGCTAGTGTGCGTCGCAGCAATGCAAGGATTTGACGGCTATTCGGCAGGGATCGCGCGTGCCACGGCGCGGCGCCGCCGGCCCTCCGGTCCGCTGCCCGCGGCGTCCCGCGCCGGCCTGGCGGGTGTGTCCGACCACGACCATTAGAGCGATCTCTTGAGCGACCCAGAGACCCCGAATCGCGACGGCGAAACCGTCTCCATCGTCCACGAGATGGAGCAGTCCTATCTCGACTATGCGATGAGCGTGATCGTCAGCCGCGCGCTGCCGGACGCGCGCGACGGGCTGAAGCCCGTGCATCGCCGCATCCTCTACACGATGAACAGCAACGGGCTGGTCTACAACCGCCCCTACCGCAAGTCGGCGACCACCGTCGGCGACGTGATGGGCAAGCTGCACCCGCACGGCGACCAGGCGATCTACGACGCCCTGGTCCGCATGGCGCAGCCCTTCTCGATGCGGCTGATGCTGATCGACGGCCAGGGCAATTTCGGCTCGATGGACGGCGATCCGCCGGCGGCAATGCGCTACACCGAGGCGCGGCTGGCGCGCATCGCGGGCGAGCTGGTCGCGGACATCGACGAGGACACCGTCGATTTCCAGCCCAACTACGACGAATCCGCGACCGAGCCGACGGTGCTGCCGGCGCGCTTCCCCAACCTGCTGGTCAACGGCGCCGGCGGCATCGCCGTCGGCATGGCCACCAACATCCCGCCGCACAATCTGGGCGAGGTGATCGAAGCCTGTCTCGCCTATATCGACAACCCCGAGATCCCGATCGAGCGGCTGATGGAACTGGTGCCGGGGCCGGACTTCCCGACCGGCGGCCTGATCATGGGCCGGTCCGGCATCCGCTCGGCCTATCTCACCGGTCGCGGCTCGATCGTCATGCGCGGGCGCACGCGCTTCGAGAGCCGGCCCAACGACCGCTGGGCGATCGTGGTCGACGAGGTGCCGTTCCAGGTCAACAAGGCGCGGATGGTCGAGCGCATCGCCGAGGCACACAAGGAGCAGGTGGTCGAGGGCATTTCCGAGCTGCGCGACGAATCCGACCGCCATGGCGTGCGGGTGGTGATCGAGCTGAAGCGCGACGCCGAGCGCGACGTGGTGCTGAACCAGCTGTTCCGCCATACCCCGCTGCAGTCGAGCTTCGCGGTCAACATGCTGGCGCTGGACGGCGGCCGGCCCGAGGTGATGGACCTGAAGCGGCTGATCGCGGCCTTCGTCGCCTTCCGCGAGGAGGTGGTCACCCGGCGCACCCGCTACCGGCTGGCGCGCGCCCGCGAACGCGCGCACGTGTTGATCGGCCTGGCCGTCGCGGTCGCCAACATCGATCCCGTCATCCAGCTGATCCGCCATGCGGCCAACCCCGAGGCGGCGCGCAACGGCCTGGTCGAGACGCCGTGGCCGGTCGGCGAGGTCGGCCCGCTGATCGAACTGGTCGGCGAGCCGGGACGGACGGTGGCGGAGGACGGGACCTACCGGCTGTCCGAGACCCAGGCCCGCGCCATCCTGGCCCTGCAGCTGCAGCGGCTGACCGGGCTGGAGCGCGAGAAGATCGCCGGCGAACTTGACGAGGTGGTCGAGACCATCGGCGGCCTGCTCGCCATCCTCGGCTCGCGCGAGAAGCTGCTCGACGTGATCCGCGGCGAGCTGAATGCGGTGCGCGAGCAGTTCGCCGATGCGCGCCGCACCGAGATCCAGGAAGGCGAGTTCGAGCACGACGACGAGGACCTGATCCAGCGCGAGGACATGGTGGTGACCGTGACCCACGCCGGCTATGTCAAGCGGGTGCCGCTGGCCACTTATCGGCCGCAGCGCCGCGGCGGCAAGGGCCGCTCCGGCATGGCGACGCGCGAGGAGGACTTCGTCACCCAGGTGATCGTCGCCAACACCCACACGCCGCTCCTGGTGTTCACCACCGACGGCATGGTCTACATGACCAAGGTCTATCGCCTGCCGGTGGCCGCGCCGGCCGCCCGCGGCCGGCCGCTGGTCAACCTGCTCGCCATCAACGAGGGCGAGACGGCGTCGACCATCCTGCCGCTGCCCGACGACGCCGACGAGGCCGACGACCGCACCATGGTGTTCGTCACCGCCTCAGGCCAGGTGCGCCGCAACAAGCTGTCCGACTTCACCCGGATCATGGCCAACGGCAAGATCGCGATGAAGCTGGACGAGGGCGACCGGCTGGTCGGCGTCCGCATCTGCACCGAGGCCGACGACATCCTGCTGTCGACGCGCACCGGCAAGTGCATCCGCTTCGCGGCGCCCGATGTGCGCATCTTCTCCGGCCGCACCTCGACCGGAGTGCGCGGCATCCGGCTGCAGGGCAAGGACGAGGTGATCGCCATGTCCGTCCTGCGTCATGTCGATGCCAGCATCGACGAGCGTGACGCCTATCTGCGGCTGGCTGGCCTGATCCGGCGCGGCGATGCCGAGGAACCGGCGTCGGCCGGCGAGAAGGCGCTGTCGCCGGAGCGCTATGCCGAGCTCAGCGCGCAGGAGGAATTCATCCTGTCGGTGACCGAGAACGGCTACGGCAAGCGCAGCTCGGCCTACGATTATCGTGTGATCGGTCGGGGCGGCCAGGGCATCGGCGACATCGAGACCAGCGGGCGCAACGGCAAGGTGGTGGCCGTGTTCCCGGTCGGCGAGGCCGACCAGGTGATGCTGGTCACCGACGGCGGGCAGCTGATTCGCACCTCGGTGGACCAGATCGGCATCCTGCGCCGGAACACCCAGGGCGTGCGCCTGTTCAATGTCGAGCAGGGCGAGCGCGTGGTCTCGGTGACCCACATCGCCGACGAAAGCTTCGGCGAGGGCGGCAACGGTGACGACGAGGCGGAAGGGGGCGAGGGCGATGACGGCTGAGCCGCGGATCGGGGTCTATCCGGGGACCTTCGACCCGATCACCACCGGCCATTTCGACCTGATCGAGCGGTCGCTGCGGGTGGTCGACCGGCTGGTGGTCGGCGTGGCGCAGAACCGCGACAAGGGCCCGATGTTCGGGCTGGACGAGCGCGTCGACATGGTCCGCGCCGAGGTGGCGACCCTGCCGGCCGACGAGGCGGCGCGGATCGAGGTGCGCGCCTTCGACAACCTGCTGATGGATTTCGTCACCCAGTGCGGCGGTTCGGTCATCATCCGCGGGCTGCGCGCCGTCTCCGACTTCGAGTACGAGTTCCAGATGGCGTCGATGAACCAGAAGCTGAACGGCGAGGTCGAGACCGTCTTCCTGACCGCGTCGGAGACGCACCAGTTCATCGCCTCGCGCTTCGTCAAGGAGATCGGCCGGCTCGGCGGCGACGTCTCGCACTTCGTCTCGCCGCGCGTCGCCCGGCGCCTGAACAACGCCTTCGGCAAGGACAGCGGCGCCGACGAAGACGCCGAAGCGGGCGCTGCCGGCCGCATCGCCATCCGTTCGGCTTGACGCGGCCCGGCACCTTCCCTAGTAGCTTCCTCGCCTTCCGATCCCCGGGAGCCCGTAGCTCAGTCGGTAGAGCAGCAGACTTTTAATCTGACGGTCGCCGGTTCGAATCCGGCCGGGCTCACCAATAAAATCAATGGGTTAGTCTCCGACCGGCCCATTTTTTTTGTTCCGAATTGCTGCCAACAAATCCCGCAGATTTCCGCCCACTCCCATTCAGTGCCATCAGGTCGATGCACCAAAAATTCACCGACAAAGCCCCGCCGCCGGGCGCATCCTGGCCGACTGTAGCGCCTGCCAAACCGACAGCGGGGTTGCCGGCATCTCGATGCGGTCGACGCCCCGGTCGGCGACGGCGTCGAACACGGCGTTGATCACCGCCGGCGGCGCGCCGATGGTCCCGGCCTCGCCGCAGCCCTTGATGCCGAGCGGATTGGTGGTGCACGGGATCTCGTTCCAGCGGAACTTGATCATCGGCGAATAGTCGGCCCGCGGCATGCCGTAGTCCATGAACGAGCCGGTCACCAGCTGGCCGTCGGCGTCGTAGACGGTGCCCTCGTACAGCGCCTGGCCGACGCCCTGGCCGACGCCGCCATGCACCTGGCCGGTCAGCAGCTTCGGATTGATGACCTTGCCGAAGTCGTCGACGATGGTATAGCGCACGATCTCGACCTGGCCGCTGTCCGGGTCGACCTCGACCTCGACGATATGGCATCCGTTGGGGAAGGTCGCCGCCTCCGGCGCGAAGTCGGCATAGGCGCTGAGCAGGCTGTCCGGCCCGCTGTGCCGTTCCCGCCAGGCCTTCGACACCGCGAAGATGTCGGTCGACCTGTCGGTGCCGGCGATGGCGTAGCGGCCCTCGTGGAACTCGATGTCGGCCGGCGCCGCCTCCAGCAGGTCGGCCGCGATCGCCTTGCCCTTCTCGATGATCTCGTCCGCCGCGATCTGGGCCGCCGCGCCGCCGACCGGCACCGAGCGCGAGCCGCCGGTGAAGCTGCCGGTCTTCATCCACGCGGTATCGCCCTGCCTGATGTTCACCTTCTCGTAGGGTACGCCCAGGCGCTCGGCGATGATCTGCGAGTAGGCGGTCTCATGGCCCTGGCCGTTCGACTGGGTGGTGATGATCGCGGTGACGCTGTCGTCCGCCTCGAAGCGCAGCAGCGCCGGCACGTTGGGCGCACCGCCGCAGACCTCGATGTAGTAGGCCAGCCCGCGGCCGCGCAGCTTGCCGCGCCGGGCGGAGTCGGCCCTGCGCGCGTCGTAGCCGTCCCAGTCGGAATCGGCGACGGCGTCGTCGAGGTTCCGTTGGAAATCGCCGCTGTCGTAGGTCAGGCCCAGCACCGAGGAATAGGGCATCTGCGCCGCCTTCACCAAATTGCGACGCCTGATCTCGATCGGGCCGAGCCCGGTCTCGCGGCCGACCTTGTCCATCAGCCGCTCGATCATGTAGGCCGCCTCCGGCCGGCCGGCGCCGCGATAGGCGTCGGTCGAGACCGTGTGGGTGAATACGCCGGTGACCTCGACATAGGCCGCCGGAATGTCGTAGGCGCCGATGTGCATGCCCTTGCCGGCGACGGTCGGGATGTAGGGCCCGAAATTGCCGAGATAGCCGCCCATGTTGGCCAGCGTCTCCGCCTTCAGCCCGATCACCTTGCAGTCCTTGTCCAGTGCCGCCGAAACGGTGGTGATGTGGTCGCGCGAATGGCAGTCCGACAGGAAGGATTCGGAGCGGTCGTTGACCCACTTCACCGGCCGGCCGACCCGCTTTGCCGCCCACAGCACGGCCACCGTTTCCGGATAGAGAAACGCCTTCATGCCGAAGCCGCCGCCGACATCGGGGCACAACACGCGCACCTTGTCGGGCTCGACGTCGCGCAGCAGGCACGCCATCAGCATGTCCTTGTTCAGATGGGCGCCCTGCGAGGTGTTGTAGAGGGTCCAGGTGCCGTCGGCGGCGTCGTACTGGCCGATCGAGCCGCGCGGCTCCATCGAGTTGGCGACCAGCCGGTTGTTGACAAGCTCGAGCGTGACCACACGGTCGGCGCGGCCGAACGCGGCCTCGGTCGCGCCGCGGTCGCCGTCGACCCAGACGAAGGCGACGTTGTCCGGCGCATCGTCCGGCCACAAGGCGGGTGCGCCAGGCTTCATCGCATCGTGCATATCGGTCACCGCCGGCTGCGGCTCCCAGTCGACCTCCACCAGCTCGGCCGCGTCGCGCGCCTGTGCCGCGGTTTCGGCCACCACCATGGCGACGGCGACGCCGGCGTTGCGTGTCTGACGCCCCTCCAGCACCGGGCGCGGTGGCATCTTCTGGGTGGTGCCCTCCTTGACCGCAATCTCGGCCATGCAGGGGATCGGCGGCACGCCGTCGGCTTCCGCGTCTGCTGCCGTCAGCACCGCGATCACGCCCGCCGCCGCCGCGGCGGCACTGGTGTCGATGCCGCCGATCCGCGCATTTGCGTGCGGCGAGCGCACGAACACCGCATGCGCCTGGTTCGGCAGGTTGATGTCGTCGATATAGCGGCCAGCTCCGGTCAGGAGGCGCTGGTCCTCCTTGCGCACCACGGATTGCCCGACGCCGAATTGTACCATCTCGTCCCTCCCGATCCTGGCTGGGACCGATTCAATAGCGGTCCGGCGCGCGCCGCAAGGACGGAGTGAACGATGCGGCCGCTTCGGTGCCGGCAGGCGGCGGGGCGGCGGGCGCGTCGCGGCCGCGTGGCGGTGTCCAGCCGCGTCGGGACGCCATGCGGCGGGCGAGGTTGGCCCGGTCGGCGGCCGACAGCCGGGCACGGGCCAGCGGCAGCACGATGCTGTTTTCCACCATCAGGTGACGTCTCTGGCGCCGGGCGAACGCGACGAGGGGCTCGCGCAGCGCCGGCTCGATGGTGTCGCTGTCTTGCCCGAGCAGCCGAACGATGGCGTCGCACACGCCTTGCGCCGTGCGTTCGTCGTCGCCGTGCTCGCGGCTCAACGCGGCAAGCACCCGCTCGATTTCGTCCTCCGGCGCACAGCTGCGGCGCAGCAGCGGAAACAGGTCCTGTTCCTCGTCGATGACGTGGATGGCCATGTCGCCGCTGAGGAACGCGACGATGTCCAGCCCCAGCGCGCGGTCCAGGACCGGTGTCGCTGCGAAACGCTCGATCTGGCCACACAGGGCGCGTTGGCGGTAGTGGTCGCCGAGGATGAAATCCAGCGGATCGGCCAGATCGGCCGGGCGCATCGGCGCGATGCCGCCAATGTCCGGCATCGAGGCAGCAGCACGCCGATCGAGCGCGGCCATCATTGCACCAGGGGCGAGCTCGCGCTGTCGATCGCAATGCCGTCGATTCTGGCCCGACCGGCAAGCACGCGGACGTACTGCGCAACCGCCCGGCGCCAGCTTGCCTCCTGCAGCCGTTCGGCGATCCGGCGGTGCACGGCCTCGAACGGCAGGTCCCTGCCGGGCAGCTTGCGGTCAAGCCGCAGCACATGGACGCCGTACCGGCTCTTCACCGGCACCGGGCACAGCTGGCCCTCGGACAGCGCGGCGAGGAAGGTCTCGACCTCCGGCACCGTGTCGCCGCGCGCGACCTGGCCGAGGCGGCCGCCGTCGCGCCCCGACGGACAGGCCGACTCCGCCTGGGCCAAGGCCGCGAAGGCGCCTGGATCGGCCGACAGCCGTGCCAGTGCCGCGCGCGCCCTCAACTCTGCCGCGGCATAGGCCGCCCGGTCGTCGGGCTGTGCCGCGTACAGGATGTGCGCGGCCTCGTACAGGTCGGGGCTGCGGAAGCGGGATCGGTTGTTGTCGTAGTAGCGCCGGCAGGTCGCCTCGTCCGCTTCCGGCACGCTGATCTCGTCCTCGATCAAGCTGCGGATGGCGGTTTCGTCGTCGGCCTCGCGCCGCCGCGGATCGCCGGTGCGCGGCTGCGGCGCCAGACCGCGGCGCATCGCCTCCTGGTGCAGCAGCTCGCGCACCACCAGCGCCTCGCGCGCCTCGGCCAGCGCCGCTGCGGCGTCGGCGGCCGGGTGGTTCTGTGCCTCGGCCAGGATGGCGGCCTCGGGAATGGCAACGCCGTTCACAGACACGCTGTCCATCGCCGTCACTCCGCCGCCGGCAGCCGCCGGACCTGACGCCGCGCCCGCACCACCTGGTAGCCCGGCCGCCAGATGTAGCGCAGCGGCACGCTGAGCATGTGGACCAGGCGGGTGAACGGGAACAGCAGGAAGATGGTCAGGCCGAGGAACAGGTGCAGCTTGAACACCGGGCTGACGTCGGCGATGTAGCCGGCCGCATCCAGGTCGAAGGTGTAGATGCCGCGCGCCCAGGACATGAACTTCACCATCTCCGCGCCGTCCAGGTGCCCGAGCGAGAACGGGATCGTCAACAGGCCCAGCACCAGCTGGACCCACAGGATCAGGATGATCGCGCTGTCGGCGAAGCCGGAGGTGCGCCGGATCCGGCTGTCGAACAGGCGCCGGTGCGCCAGCATGGTCGCGCCGACCAATGCGAGCACGCCGGCCACGCCGCCGACGGCGATCGCGGCCACCTGCTTGAGGCCGTGGCCGATGCCGAGCCAGTCGAACACCTCGATCGGGGTCAACAGGCCGATCAGATGGCCGAAGAACACGACCAGCACGCCGACGTGGAACAGCACAGAGCCGATGACGAGCTGGCGTCGCCGCAGCAGTTGGCTGGAGCCGGACCGCCACGTGTAGGGCTCGCGGTCGTAGCGGATGATCGAGCCGATCGCGAGCACGGCCAGCGCCACATAGGGATAGATGCCGAAGATCAGCGTTTGAAAGAACTCACCCATCGTTCCGTCTCCTCAGGCCGCATCGCCGTGCGGCGCCGCGTCCATGCGCGCCAGCACCGCGCGTGCCGCGGGGCACGCGCCGTCGGGCGCCGCCGACCCGGCTGCGCCGGGGCCGAACGTGACCGCTTCCTCCTCCCAGGCGCGGTCGAGCGCGCCGAGGTCGTCGGGGTCCTCGTCGGGTGCGGTGGCCTGTTCGTCCGTCGGGCCGGCGGAAGCGCCGGCCAGCGCCGACAGCGTCTCGAACACCACTGCATAGGCGGTGCCGCGCTTGCGATGGCGCTGGAACAGCGCCGCCAGCACGTGGCCGGTCTCGGCCAGCAGCGCCCGCGCCTCGCCGGGCGGCAGGGTCGAGAGGAACTCAAGGAACAGCGGCAGGTAGTCCGGCAGTTCCCTGGCCTCGATCGCCAGCCCGTGGCTGCGATAGAGCTCGGCCAGGTCGACCATCGCCTGGCCGCGGTCGCGGCCTTCGCCGTGAACATGCTCGAACAGATGCAGCGACAGGCTGCGCGAGCGGTCGAACAGCGCCACATAGCGCTCCTGCGCGTCGAACGGATCGCCGCGCCCGAGGTCGTCGACCAGCGCCGTCAGCCCGGCCTTCAGCCGTGCCGGGATGGCCGAGTCGCCGGCCACCGCGCGGCGCAGCACCGGCGCCGCGGCGACCAGGTCCTCGCCCGGATAGCTCAGCAGCAGCGAGAGCAGCTTGTAGGCCTGTCCCATCAGAACACCTCCGTCGGGGTCTGCACCGTCTTGCGCTTGCGGCCGCCAAACAGGCTGGGCGCGCTGGTTCCCTCCGAGCAGCCGTTGCCGAAGCTGAAACCGCAGGAGCCGCGCAGGTCGTAGGCGTCTTCGCCGACTTCCCGGTGCGTGGTCGGGATGACGAAGCGGTCCTCGTAGTTGGCGATGGCCATCACGTGGTACATCCGCTCGATCGCCTCTGGGGTCAGGCCGACCCGCTCGGCGATGATCTCGTCGATCACGCCGTCGATGGTCTTCGAGCGCATGTAGCCGCGCATCGCCAGCATCCGCTCCAGCCCGCGGACGATCGGCTCCTCCTTGCCCGCCGTCAGCAGGTTGGCGAGGTAGCGGACCGGAATGCGCAGCGACCGCACGTCGGGCAGCTCGCCGTCGACGCCGATCCGGCCGGCCTCCGCCGCCGACTGGATCGGCGACAGCGGCGGCACGTACCAGACCATGGGCAGGGTGCGGTATTCCGGGTGCAGCGGGAAGGCGACCTTCCAGTCCATCGCCATCCGGTAGACCGGCGACCTGCGCGCCGCATCGAGCCAGGCCTCCGGTACGCCGTCGGCCCTCGCCTGGGCGATCACCGCCGGGTCGTCCGGGTTCAGGAACAGGTCGAGCTGGGCCTGGTACAGGTCCTTGGGGTCGGCCGCCGACGCCGCCGCCTCGATGCGGTCGGCGTCATAGAGCAGCACGCCGAGATAACGGATGCGCCCGACGCAGGTTTCCGAGCAGACGGTCGGCTGCCCGGCCTCGATGCGCGGGTAGCAGAAGATGCACTTCTCCGACTTCCCGCTCGACCAGTTGTAATAGATTTTTTTGTACGGGCAGCCGGACACGCACATCCGCCAGCCGCGGCATTTCTCCTGGTCGATCAGGACGATGCCGTCGTCCTCGCGCTTGTAGATCGCCCCGGACGGGCAGGCGGCGACGCAGGTCGGGTTCAGGCAGTGCTCGCACAGCCTGGGCAGGTACATCATGAAGGTGTTCTCGAACTGGCCGTAGATTTCCTTCTCGATGCCCTCGAAGTTGGCGTCTTTCGACCGCTTGGCGAACTCGCCGCCGAGGATCTCCTCCCAGTTCGGACCCCACTTGATCTTCTCGATGCGCTCGCCGTCGATCAGCGAGCGCGGACGGGCCGTCGGCGTCGCCTCCAGCTCCGGCGCGTTCTGCAGATGCTCGTAGTCGAAGGTGAACGGCTCGTAGTAGTCGTCGATCTCCGGCAGGTCGGGGTTGGCGAAGATCTTCGCCAGGATCCGCCATTTCGGGCCCATCTTCGGCCGGATGCGGCCGTTGCCGGTGCGCACCCAGCCGCCGTTCCAGCGCGCCTGGTTCTCCCATTCCTTGGGATAGCCGATGCCGGGCTTGGTCTCGACGTTGTTGAACCACGCGTATTCCATGCCCTCGCGGTTGGTCCACACGTTCTTGCAGGTGACCGAGCAGGTATGGCAGCCGATGCACTTGTCGAGGTTCAGCACCATGCCGATCTGAGCACGGATTTTCATTCCGCGGCCTCCATTGCCTGGGCGGCCGGCCGCTCGAGCCAGTCGACCTTGTCCATCTTGCGCACGATGACGAACTCGTCGCGGTTCGACCCGACGGTGCCGTAGTAGTTGAAGCCGTAGGACTGCTGGGCGTAGCCGCCGATCATGTGGGTCGGCTTGACGATCGCGCGGGTCACCGAGTTGTGGATGCCGCCGCGGTTGCCGGTGGTCTCCGCGCCCGGGGTGTTAATGATCTTCTCCTGGGCGTGGTACATGAAGATCGTTCCCTCCTTCATCCGTTGGGAGACGACCGCCCGCGCCGTCAGCGCGCCGTTGACGTTGTAGGCCTCGACCCAGTCGTTGTCCTCGATGCCGGCCTTGGCCGCGTCGACCTCGGAGATCCAGACCACCGGGCCGCCGCGGTTCAGCGTCAGCATCATCAGGTTGTCGGTGTAGGTGGAGTGGATGCCCCACTTCTGGTGCGGGGTGATGAAGTTCAGCACCACCTGCTTGCGGCCGCCGCCCTTGGCGTCGATCACCGGCTTGACCGTCTTCAGGTCGACCGGCGGGCGATAGACGCAGAAGCCCTCGCCGAACGCCCGCATCCACAGGTGATCCTGGTACAGCTGCTGGCGGCCCGTCAGAGTCCGCCAGGGGATCAGCTCGTGGACGTTGGTGTAGCCGGCGTTGTAGCAGACCTTCTCGGATTCCAGCCCCGACCAGGTCGGGGACGAGATGATCTTGCGCGGCTGTGCGACCACGTCGCGGAAGCGGATCTTCTCGTCCTCCTTCGGCACCGCCAGGTGGCTGTGGTCGCGGCCGGTGTTCTTCGACAGCGCCTGCCACGCCTTGACCGCGACCTCGCCGTTGGTCTCCGGCGCCAGCATCAGGATCACCTCGCTGGCGTCGATGTCGGTCTCGATCCGCGCCATGCCCTTGGTCGGCCCGTCCTCGGCGACGGTGCCGTTCAACGCCTTCAGGTTCTCGACCTCGTGCGCGGTGTCCCAGCTGATGCCCTTGCCGCCGTTGCCGAGCTTGTCAAGCAACGGCCCGAGCGCGGTGAAACGCTTGTACAGATTGGGATAGTCGCGCTCGACCACCGCGATCTGCGGCATGGTCTTGCCGGGGAGCGGGTCGGTCTCGCCCCGCTTCCAGTCCTTCACGTCCAGCGCCTGCGCGATCTCCGCCGGCGTGTCGTGCAGGATCGGCACCAGCACCACGTCCTTCTCGACGCCCAGCACCTCGGGGGCGACATCGGAGAACGCCTTGGCGATGCCCTTGTAGATGTCCCAGTCCGACTTGCACTCCCACACCGGGTCCACCGCGCCGGTCAGCGGGTGGATGAACGGGTGCATGTCGGAGGTGTTGAGGTCGTTCTTCTCGTACCAGGTGGCGGTGGGCAGGACGATGTCGGAGTAGACGCAGGTGGTCGACATCCGGAAGTCGAGCGTGACCAGCAGGTCGAGCTTGCCTTCGGGCGCAGCATCGTGCCAGGCCGCCTCCAGCGGCTTGGCGCCGCCCTCCTCGCCGAGGTCCCTGTTCATCACGCCATGCTTGGTGCCGAGCAGGTGCTTGAGGAAGTACTCGTGGCCCTTGCCCGACGAGCCGAGCAGGTTCGAGCGCCAGACGAACAGGTTGCGCGGCCAGTTGGCCGGGTCGTCCGGATCCTCGCAGGACATCTGCAGCGCGCCGCTCTTCAGCGCCTCGACCACATAGTCCTTCGGCTCCTTGCCCGCCTTCTCGGCCGCCTTGGCCACCTCCAAGGGGTTGGTCTTCAGCTGCGGCGCCGACGGCAGCCAGCCCATCCGCTCGGCGCGGATGTTGTAGTCGATCAGCGCGCCGTCCCACGGGCCGTCCGGCGCGGTCGGCGACAGGATCTCGTCGACGCCCAGGCTTTCGTAGCGCCACTGGTCGGTATGCGCATACCAGAACGAGGTCGAGTTCATCTGCCGCGGCGGCCGGCCCCAGTCCAGGCCGAAGGCCAGCGGCAGCCAGCCGGTCTGCGGCCTGAGCTTCTCCTGCCCGACATAGTGGCACCAGCCGCCGCCGGACTGGCCGACGCAGCCGCACATCACCAGGAGATTGATGATCCCCCGGTAGTTCATGTCCATGTGGTACCAGTGGTTCAGGCCGGCGCCGAGGATGACCATCGACTTGCCGTGGGTCTTCTCGGCGTTGCGGGCGAACTCGCGGGCGACCGCAACGATCTGCGCCGCCGGAACGCCGGTGATCGCCTCGGCCCAGGCCGGGGTGTAGGGTTCGTTCTGCGCATAGTCCTTGGCGACGTGTTCGCCGCCCAGCCCGCGATCGACGCCGTAGTTGGCGACGAACAGGTCGAACACGGTGGCGACCAGCGCATCGCCGTCCTTCAGCGCCACCGCCTTGACCGGCACGTTGCGGATCAGCACGGACGGATGGTCGGTGCCCTTGAAGTGATCGTGCTCGCGGTTGCCGAAATAGGGGAAGCCGACCGCGACCACGTCGTCGTGGTCCTCCTCCATCACCAGGGTCAGCCGCAGGTCGGTGTCCTTGCCCTTGGCGTCCTTGGCCTCGAGGTTCCACTTGCCCTGCTCGCCCCAGCGGAAGCCGACCGAGCCGGTCGGCACCACGACCTCGCCCGTCGTGCGGTCGACGGCGACGGTCTTCCACTCGGGGTTGTTCTTCTGGCCCAGATTGGCCTTGAAGTCCGAGGCGCGGACCAACCGGTCCGGCACGTAGCGGCCGTCGCGTTCGACCAACCGGACCAGCATCGGCATGTCGGTGTAGCGCCGGGCATAGTCCTCGAAATACTCGGCCTGGCGGTCGATGTGGAACTCGCGCAGGATGACGTGGCCCAACGCCATCGCCAGTGCGCTGTCGGTGCCCTGCTTCGGGTGCAGCCACAGGTCCGAGAACTTCGCCGCCTCGGAGTAGTCGGGGCTGATCACCACCGACTTGGCACCCTTGTAGCGGACCTCGGTGTAGAAATGAGCGTCGGGCGTGCGCGTCTGCGGCACGTTCGAGCCCCACAGGATCAGGAAGCCGGAGTTGTACCAGTCGGCGCTCTCCGGCACGTCGGTCTGCTCGCCCCAGGTCTGCGGGCTGGCGGGTGGCAGGTCGCAGTACCAGTCGTAGAACGACATGCACACGCCGCCCATCAGCGACAGGTAGCGCGAGCCGGCCGCATAGGAGACCATCGACATGGCGGGGATCGGCGAGAAGCCGATCACACGGTCAGGGCCGTAGGTCTTCGCCGTGTAGGCGTTGGCGGCGGCGATGAGCTCGTTGACCTCGTCCCACTTCGCCCGCACGAAGCCGCCGAGGCCGCGCTTTGCGGTATAGGCGACGCGCTTCGTCGGGTCCTCGACGATCGAGGCCCACGCCGCCACCGGCGCCAGCGTCCTGCGCGCGTCCCGCCACAGCCGCAGCAGCCGGGCCCGGACCAGCGGGTACTTCACCCGGTTGCCCGAGTAGAGGTACCAGCTGTAACTGGCGCCGCGCGAGCAGCCGCGCGGCTCGTGGTTGGGCAGGTCGGGCCGGGTCCGCGGATAGTCGGTCTGCTGCGTCTCCCAGGTGACGATCCCGCCCTTGACGTAGATCTTCCACGAGCAGGAGCCGGTGCAGTTGGCGCCGTGGGTCGAGCGCACGATCTTGTCGTGCTGCCAGCGGCGGCGATAGCCCTCCTCCCAGCTGCGGTCCTCGTTGGTGGTCACGCCGTGACCGTCGGCGAATTCCCCCACGTTCTTGCGGGCGAAGAAGTTCAGGCGGTCGAGCAATTGGCTCATTGCGAGGCTCCCCGGTCCGCGATCAGCAGGGCACCGGCGCGTTGCGCCGCGTATAGAAGGCCCAGGTCATGACGACGCAGATGGCGTAGAAGGCCATGAAGAACACCAGCGCCCATTCCGGCCCGCCGCTCAGCGTGATCGAGGTGCCGTAGGCCTTCGGGATGAAGAAGGCGCCGTAGGCCGCGATCGCCGAGGTGAAGGCGATGATGGCGGCGGACTCGCGCTCGGCCTGGCGCAGGAACTGGGTCTCGTCCAGGCCGGGCATCAGCCGCTTCACCTCCTGGCGCATGATCGTCGGGATCATCTGGAAGGTGGATGCGTTGCCGACGCCGGTGGCGAAGAACAGCACCATGAAGCAGGCGAAGAAGCCCCAGAACGCGCCGCCGCTTTCCTTGATGTCGAGGAAGAACAGCACGCCGCCGACCGCGACGATCATCACCAGGAAGGTCCAGAAGGTGACCCGGCCGCCGCCGAACTTGTCGGAGACCCAGCCGGTCGCGGCCCGCGACAGTGCGCCGATCAGCGGCCCGAGGAAGACGAACTGCAGCGAGTCGACGTCGGGGAACTGGGTCTTGGCGAGCAGCGGGAAACCGGCGGAGTAGCCGATGAACGAGCCGAAGGTGCCGGTGTACAGCACGCACATGATCCAGTTGTGCTTGCGCTTGAAGATCACCGATTGCTCGCGGAACGAGGCCTTGGCGCTGGCGATGTCGTCCATGCCGAACCAGGCGGCCAGCGCGCTGAGCACCAGGAACGGCACCCAGATGAAGCCGGCGTTCTGCAGCCACAGCTGGCCGCCGCCGTCGACCGCCTGCGGCTCGCCGCCGATGGCGCCGAACACGCCGGCGGTGATCACCAGCGGCACCACGAACTGCATCACGCTGACGCCAGCATTGCCGAGGCCGGCGTTGAGCGCCAGCGCGTTGCCCTTGCGCTTCTTCGGATAGAAGAAATTGATGTTGGCCATCGACGAGGCGAAGTTGCCGCCGCCGAAGCCGCACAGCAGGGCGAGGGCGAGGAACAGGATGTAGGGCGTCTCAGGATCCTGCACCGCGAAGCCGATGCCCAGCGCCGGCAGCAGCAGCGAGGCGGTCGACAGCGTCGTCCACAGCCGCCCGCCGAAGATCGGCACCATGAACGAGTAGAAGATTCTGAGAGTGGCGCCGGACAGGCCGGGCAGGGCGGCCAGCCAGAACAGTTGGTCGGTGCTGTAGGTGAAGCCGATGGTCGGCAGCTTGGCCACCACCACGCTCCACACCATCCACACCGAGAAGGCGAGCAGCAGGCAGGGGATCGAGATCCACAGGTTCTTGCTGGCGATCCGCCGGCCGCCGCCCTCCCAGAACGATGGTTCGTCCGGGCGCCAGTCGGTCAGCAGGTGTCCTCTTCTGCCGCCGTCGGATGTCTGTACCGTTGTCATGTGCGTCGGTCTCCATTGCGGCGGGGCGCGCATGGCGGGCGCGCCCCGCGGGGATGGTGTCGATCTACTGTGCTGGCCGCAGTCGCCGATCGGCCGCCGGACCAGACGCGCGCTGCCGGTCGGTGGAACCCAGGGCGCCCTCGTGCTCCGGCCCGTGCAGCTCGATCAGCTCTGGCAGTTCGGGCAGAGCGCCGAGGGCTTCGGCGGCCGCCCGGCGCTCCATCCGGCGGATGGCCAGATGCATCCACGCCAGCGCCACGGCGACCAGGGCGAACAGCAGCATGAAGCAGCTTGTCCACACGCCGATGGCGTCGTTCATGATCCCGAAGCAGATCGGCAGCACGAAGCCGCCGAGCCCGCCGATCATGCCGACCAGGCCGCCGACGGCGCCGACATTGTCGGGGTAGTAGACCGGGATGTGCTTGTAGACCGCGGCCTTGCCCAGGCTCATGAAAAAGCCGAGCAACACGGTCAGCACCACGAACACCGGCAGGCTGATGGTGATGTTGAAGGCGATCGGGCCTTCGATGCCCTGCACCACATAGTCTGTGGCCGGGTAGCTGAGGAAGAAGCAGATCACCACCGAGGCGATGAAGGTCCAGTACATCACCGCGCGGGCGCCGAACCGGTCGGACAGGAAGCCGCCCAGTGCGCGGAACACGCTGCCGGGCAGGGCGTAGGCGGCGGCGAGCATGCCGGCCGTCTTGATGTCCAGCCCGTAGACGCCGACGTAATAGCGCGGCAGCCACAGCGCCAGCGCGACGAAGGCGCCGAACACGAAGAAGTAGTAGAGCGCGAACCGCCAGACCTGCAGCCGCTTCAGCGGCGTCAGCTGCATGAACGCCGATTTCGGCCGCGTGCCGGCCGCCTTGCGCTTGGCCGTGGTCGGATCGTCCTTGGTCAGCAGGAAGAACAGCACCGCCGTCGCCAGCAGCACCGCTGCATAGACCTGGGCCGTGCCTTCCCAGCCGATCGCGACCAGCAGGAACGGCGCACCGAAGTTGGTCACCGCCGAGCCGACGTTGCCCATGCCGAATATGCCGAGCGCGGTGCCCTGGTGCGCGCGGTCGTACCAGCGCGAGACGTAGGCGATGCCGACCGCGAACGAGCCGCCGGCGAGGCCGACGCCGAGTGCCGCGACCAGGAACATCTCGTAGGTCTCGACCGTCGACAGCAGGTAGACGGCGATCGATGTCACCGCCATCAGCAGCGAATAGACGATCCGGCCGCCATATTGGTCGGTCCAGATGCCGAGGAAAATGCGGCTCAGCGAGCCGGTGAGGATCGGCGTCGCCACCAGGATGCCGAACTCGGTGTCGTTCAGCTGCAGGTCGTTTTTGATCCTGACGCCGATGATCGAGAAGATCGTCCACACGGCGAAGCAGACGGTGAAGGCCAAGGTGCTCGTCGCCAGCGCATTGCGCTGCTGGCCTGGGGTGACGCCGTCCAGTTGTTGCATCGATCCTGTCCCAAAACGCGATGTTGCCGCCGTCCGAACGGACGGTTCTTGGATGCGGGAACAAGATGACGCCAGGGCATCGGCCGGCGGGCTTGACCAAAGTCAAGAGTTCGGCCGCAGTGGAGCAAAATAATCAATCGGCCCAAGGGCTTCGGCGTGCCGCTTGATCGATGTCCGGTCGCGGCTTGGGGTGGCGGCAATTCCACGATTGATATATGTCAAGCGTTGGCTTGCGCCGGGAGAGGCAGAGCGTGCGGGACGAGGATCTGAGAAGCGTCAGGGGGCTGCGGCTGTTCGCCGACATGGCCGACGCGCACTTCGCCGACCTGATGCGGGTGGCCTATCTGCAGTCGTTCCCGCCGCAGGTTCAGCTGATCGCGGAGGGCGAGCCGGCGGACTTCCTGCACGTGGTCGTCGCCGGCGCGGTCGAGCTGTTCGCCTGCGCCAACAACCGCGAGACGACGATGGCGACGGTGCGCCCGGTCTCCACCTTCATCCTCGCCGCCGTGCTGAAGGACGCCGCCTACCTGATGTCGGCGCGGACGCTGGAGAAATCGCGCGTCCTGCTGATCCCGTCCGACAATATCCGCGCGGTCATGGACGTGGACCCGGCGTTCAACCGCGCGATCATCGTCGAACTGGCCTCGTGCTACCGCGCGGTGGTCAAGGCGCAGAAGGACCTGAAGCTGCGCACCGGGGTCGAGCGTCTGGCCAACTATCTCCTGCGCCATCATGCCGCCCAGGGCGGCAACGGCACGGTGGCGCTGCAGATCGAGAAGCGGGTGCTGGCCGGCCAGCTCGGCATGACGCCGGAAAACCTGTCGCGTGCGTTCGGCACGCTGAAGCCCTATGGGGTCGAAGTCGACGGCGCCCAGATCACCTTGACGGCGCTCGCCGACCTGGAGGGCCTGGCCAAGCCGAACCCGCTGATCGACGACCCCAGCATCTGAGGCGGGGTCAGTCCGTTTCCGTCGCGAAGCTCTGCAGGCCGGCGACGTCGGCGATGCGCACGCTGTCGCCGTCGATCCGTACGCCCAGCCCGCGCAGCCGGTTGAAGGCGCGCGACAGGCTTTCCGGTTTCATGCCGACCTTGGCGGCGATCAGGGCCTTGTCGTAGGGCAGGGCGACGGTCTGGTCGCCGGTGCCGTCGCACAGCGACAACAGGAAGCCGGCGACGCGCTGGGCGCCCCCGCTGACCTTGAGCTGTTCCAGTTCCCCGATCAGCAGATGCAGCTTCTGCGACAGCGACGCCAGCATGGCCAGCGCTGCCTCCGGTCGTTCGCGCACCAGCCGCATCAGCGCCGCGGCCGGCACCCGTACCACCCGTGCGTCGGTCGCCGCCTCGGCGGTGGTCGGATAGCCGGCCGCGCGGAACACGGCGGCCTCGGCGAAGCTCTGGCCGCGGGTGAACACCGCCATCACCGCTTCGGCGCCGCCCTGGGTGGTCCGGTAGATCTTGATCCAGCCGTCGATCACGACCCAAATGTGCTCCGCTGGAGCGCCCTGCAGGAACAGCACCTCGCCACGCCGGACGAACCGCTCGCTGCTCGCTGCCGCCAGCGCCGCGAATGCGCCCTCCGGCAGGCCCCGCAGCAGCGGGGTCTGACCGAGAATCGAAAAGGCGGTCGCGGAGAGGGCCTGGGTCAATGTGCCGGTCCATGGCAGTCGGGACGTGGCTTGACAGTAGCCGACGCGGTCGCCGGCGCAACCGCCGGGCCTAGTCGGCCGAACGGGCGCCGACCTTGCTGCGTTGCCGGGCGGCGCGGAATAGGTGTCGGATTTCCGGCGGCGGTCGCTCCGCCGTCGCGCTAGGAATGGCGCATGTCGCTGCCCATGCCCGACGACGACGCGCTCTACGGGGCGCTGCTCGACCGCGACCCGTCTTTCGACGGGCACGTCTTCGTCTGCGTGCGCACGACCGGCGTGTTCTGCCGGCTGACCTGCCCGGCGCGCAAACCGAAGCGCTCCAATGTCGCGTTCCGCACCGCGGTGGCGGATTGCCTGGCGGAAGGATACCGCCCCTGCCTGCGCTGCCGGCCGCTGCAGTCGATGAGCGGCGGCGACCCCCTGGTCCGGGACCTGCTGGCGCGTCTCGACCGGGATCCGCAATCGGTCTGGAGCGAGGACCGGCTGCGTGCGCTCGGCTGCGAGCCGTCGACCGTGCGGCGCCGGTTCCGCCGCCTCTATGGAACGAGCTTCCTGGAGATGGCCCGGATGCGCCGGCTGGCTCGCGCGGCCGGACAGCTTGCCGCCGGCGCGCGGGTCATCGATGCGCAACTCGACGTCGGCAACGAATCGGGCAGCGGGTTCCGCGACGCGGTTACGCGGATGCTCGGCGACGCGCCGGCACGGCTGCGCGGCCGCGGGCTGCTTTGGGCCGCATGGCACGACACGCCCCTCGGCCCGATGCTCTCGATCGCGGACGAGCAGTCCCTGCATCTGCTCGAATTCGTCGATCGCCCGAATCTCGCAGCGCAGCTCGATCGGATCAGCCGGCAGACCGGCGCGACGCCAGTACAGGCATCGAATGCCATTTCCGAAGGCGTCGCGGCGTGGCTGCGGGGCTATTTCGCCGACGGCGCCGGGCCGGGCGCGCTGCCCCTGGCCACGTCCGGCACGCCGTTCCAGCGCGCCGTATGGCAGGCCCTCGCCGGTATTCCGCCGGGGACGACCGAGACCTATGCCGGCCTGGCCGAGCGGGTCGGCCGGCCGCACGCGGTCCGCGCCTGCGCCGCCGCCAACGGCGCCAACAGGATCGCGATCGCCATTCCCTGCCATCGTGTCGTTGCGTCGAACGGCGCACTGACCGGCTATGGCGGCGGGCTGTGGCGCAAGCGTTGGCTGATCGATCACGAAGCCGCGGCCGGACGGCAGCGCCTTGAGGAGGAAACGTCATGAACCAGGCCGAAAAGGCCCGCGCATTCGCGGCCCTGCATCGCAAGGGCCAGCCGCTGCTGCTCTACAATGTCTGGGACGCCGGCACGGCCAAGGCCGTTGCCGACGCCGGTGCGAAGGCGATCGCCACCGGCAGCTGGTCGGTCGCCGCCGCGCACGGCTATCCCGACGGCGAGGCAATTCCGTTGGATCTCGCGCTGCGCATCGTCGCGCGAATCGCGGCAACCGTCGACCTACCGCTCACCGTCGACTTCGAGGGCGGCTACGCGGTCGAGCCCGAGCGGCTGGCGGCGAACGCCGACCGATTGCTCGCGACCGGGGCGATCGGCGTCAACTTCGAGGATCGGGTGGTCGGCGGCAGCGGTCTCCACCCCGTCGACCTGCAGACCAGGCGCATCGCCGCGCTGCGTCGCGCCGCCGACGAACGCGGCGTGCCGCTGTTCGTCAACGCCCGCACCGACCTGTTCCTCGGCGAGCCGGATGCCTCGCGTCATGCCGCGCTGATGGACGAGGCGATGGAGCGGGCCGCCGCCTATGCCGAGGCGGGTGCCGACGGCTTCTTCGTGCCGGCCCTGGTCGAGGAATCGCTCATTGCCCGGGTTACCGAGGCGAGCCGGCTGCCGGTGAACGTGATGATGCGGCCCGGGCTGCCGCCGCTCGACCGCCTCGGCCGGCTCGGCGTCGCCCGGGTCAGCTGGGGCCCGGCGCCCTATCGCGAGGCGATGGAGCGCATCCGGGCCGCAGCAGTGGTGTGAGGGCGACGGCCGCGGCGGGCCGTGTGTGCCGTCGCGGTTCCGCAAGGCGCCGTATTTGACCTCGCGGGGGGCGCGGCGCGTAGGCGAATGCTGTTCGTGCAGTGCGATGAACCGGACCCTCGGTGTTCGGCGACTACAGCAATACACGCAATCAGCTATCGGAGGATGCCATGCAGCGCTCCTATTCCGACGTTTCGATCCTCGACTCACGTGCCAAGCTTAACCCCGGTTTCGTGGTGCGGGACTGGTGGACCAATGTGATCAACGGAACCGAGGGAGGCGATTTCATCGGCGGCAGCGATCGAGCCGATGTCATCTACGGCAAGGGCGGGGCCGATACGTTGTCCGGCAACGGCGAGGACGACGTCATCTACGGCGGCGACGGCGACGACTACATCTACGGCGACTACAATGACGTATCGCAAATGAATGAATTTCCCAACTTCGGCAATCCCGGCGACGACGTCCTTTTCGGCGGTGCCGGTAACGACATCCTGGAAGGCGGCCCGGGCAACGACAAGCTGTACGGCGGTGACGGTGACGATTCCTGCTCGGCGGGCTCGGCGCCAACGAGATGTGGGGCGGCGCCGGTGCCGACAAGTTCCACACCATCGCGCAACTGGGCAATATCGTCGATGGAACGCCGGACATCATCCACGATTTCGAATTCGTGGATCAGGTCTTCGGCACCGCTTATGCGGTCGTCGGCGGCAACACGCTGGTGTTCGATTCAGCCTGGCACGTGCTGTTCGTGCTCGAGAATTACGACGCCGACGTCAACGGCATCACACTGTTCACGTAACCGGTAGTGGGCGGCAGCGGGATCGCGCGCCGCCGCCCTTTGTGGCTCACTCGGCCGCGACGGCGGGCTGGGCCAGCTCGAGGTCCAGCTTCACCGGCACCGGGTTGCTGATGATGTCCAGCACCGGGCAGTGGGCGTTGACCACGTCGCGCAACTGGGCAAGTGCCTCCGGGCTGGCGCCGGACTCGATCCGGACGGTGCCGCGGATGGCCTGGTAGCCGGGCCTCACGTCGTCCTTCACCGCAAAGAAGCCGCGCAGGTCGAGATCGCCCTCGAGCTTGACCGAGACGGAATCGAGCGGGATGCCCAGCGCGGTGGCGTAAGCCTTGTAGGTGATCTCCTGGCAGGTGCCGAGCGCGGCGAGGATGAGCTCGACCGGATTCGGGCCGGCGTCGGTGCCGCCGAGCTGCTGCGGCTCGTCCACCGTCAGCCGGTGGTCGCGCAACCGCACCTCGGACCGCAGGCCGTCCTTGAGCAGCGATACGGATTCGAACCGCGCCTGGGCCTTGGCAGGCTCGGCACGGAAGGCGTCCTGGGTTTCCCCGATCAGTTGGCGCAGGTCGTCGCTCATCCCTCGTCTCCTCTTTAGCGCGGCGGGCGCGCGCGCCGGCCGGGCAAGCTGGAAGTCAAAGCGCCGGACGTTGGGTTGCGACGGGTGCCCGAGGCACGACAAAAAACCGCCGCAGCCTTCGCCGGGCGGTTGGTCCCAACGCTTTAGCTGCATTTGTAAAGCGCCCGCAAGCTGCTGCTCAAATCGGCGCTGAGTTAACGGTAGGATGCACGCACGCGCTTGTCAAACCGGATCGGCGGGAACTCTGCGGTCTACATCGTCACGTCGTCGCGGCAGTTGATCACCAGCTCGGCGATCGAAGCGGTGTTGGACAGGCCGATCAGCATCGTCACCACCGCCGCGATGTCGCCCGGTTCCATCATCCGGTCATGCGGGAAGGTTGCCACGTCGGCGGTCATGTCGGTGGCGACGAAACCGGGGCACAGTGCGGTGCAGCGCACGCCGTCGTCCCAGCCGGCCCGCCGGGTGGCGTGCGACAGCGCCACGGCGGCGAACTTGCTCATCGCATAGCCGGCGTTGTTGTTGTAGACGGCCTTGCCGGCGATCGAGCAGACGTTGACGATGCGCCCGGCGCCGCTCTTGCGCAGGTGCGGCAGCGCGGTGCGTATCATCGACAGCGGTCCCTTGACGTTGACCGCCCACATCCGGTCCAGCTCCTCGTCGCGCTCGTCCTCGACGGTGACGCGCACGGCAATGCCGGCATTGTTGACCAGCCCGTCGATCCGCCCGAACCGGGACACCGTGTCGGCGACCCACTGCCGGTGGCTTTCCCGATCCTCGGCGTCGTAGTGCGCGGCGAGCACCCGGTCGGCCGGCCAACCCGCGGTCACCGCATCGAGCGACGCCGGATCGCGCGCGCCAAGGCTCAGCGAATAGCCGGCAGCATGCAGCGCTTCGGCCACGGCGCGGCCGATGCCGCGGTTGGCGCCGGAGATCATCACCACGCGTCCGTCGGGTGCGAGCATGCGGCCTGCCTTTCCGTCGCTGTTGCAATGGCCCGAAACGGCCGCTCAGTCGTACAGCACCGCGCAGCGCACCTCGATGCTCCAGCGGTCCGGCGCGTCCGGCGGCGTGGTCGGGTCCTCGAACGCGCTGTGGAAGCTGAAGGTGCACGGCCGGCCGCTGCCGGCCGCGTCGCCCTGCGCACCCTTGCTGCGCGCCAGCTCGCCGTCGGAATCCCACTGCTTGATCAGCAGCGCCTCGTCGCGGGTCAGGCCGGGGTAGAGATACCAGCGGTGCCGGTCGGCGTGCTTGGCGAAGTAGTTCTCGCCGATGCGGTCCTGGTAATGGATCTCGAACACCACCAGGTCCTCGGGCTGCACGCTGGCCGCGTCGCACAGGGCGAGCGGATTGGTCGCGACCGGCTCGGCGGCGATGTTGCGCCACAGGTTGATGATGGCGAAGCGGCCGCCGTCGAGCGCCCGCGCGACGGCGTCCTTGTCCAGCAGCGCCTCGCCCTCGCGCAACACCGTGCGCAGCGTGTCGTTGGCGCCCGACGGCCGGGTCAGGTCGCGCAGCCGCTGCGGTGCGCTGGTCAGGGTGTAGTCGCCGTGCACCACATGGGCCGGACCCTGGACCTGCTGGCCGCCGGCGATGCGCCGCTTGCTGTTCTTGCCGACCGCCGAGCGCACGTTGTGGTCGAACGCCGCCACCAGGCTGGCGCCGCTCGCCTCGCGCACGATCTCGGCGCAATGCGGGTAGTAGTCGCGCACGACCGCTTCGTGATCGAAGAAATCCAGGCCGGGGTCGGGCAGGAGGCTCGGCAGCATGTGAAAGCCCGCGTCGGCCAACGTCGGGCGCGCACCGGCGGCAAGGGCGCGCGCGTCGTGCACCGGCATCTGCCGGCTTTCCAGGTCGACGCCCTCCCACGTGGCGTCGCTGCCGTCGCGGTCGCGGCGGGTCAGCACCTTGCCGTTGCGATACAGCGAATGCGCCACCGTCGGCTTCAGATACTTGAACGACCCCGTCCGTACCGCCTCGGTTGCCGTTGTCGCTGCCAGTCCCATGGCGTCCGTCCCGATTCCCGCATGTGCATGCCGTGGCGACCGCGCCGGCGGCGCCACTTCTCGCATCAATTATGGGTGCGATACGCGGCGGGTCCAGCGCGATGATCGAAACGATCCGCTGTGCTAGAGTCCGGGCGCAAAACACACAGCGGAACCGCAAGGATCTGCTGTGAAAACAGGCCTTTGCGACGTCTCATCGCACGTCGCGCGGGCGAAAACAGGAGGAGATGCCCGTGGACGTCTATGCCGATCCGATCACCGTCAACTGCCGCAAGGTCATCGCCGGCCTGAAGCTGATGGGTGCCGACTACACGCTGCACAAGGTCGACTATTTCGCCGGCGAGCAGAAGAGCGACGCCTTCCGCGCCATCAACCCGAACGCCGCATTGCCGGCCTTCAGGGACGGCGACCTCGTGCTGTGGGAATCAAACGCGATCCTGCAGTATGCCGCCGACAAGCTCGGCCGCGCCGACGCCTATCCGACCGCCCTGGCCGCCCGCGCCGACGTCAATCGCTGGCTGCTGTGGGAGGCCGGGTCGTGGTTCCCGTCCTGTTACGTCTATCTGGTCGAGAACTGCGTGAAGCCGTTGCTGGGCGGCGCGCCCGACCCGGCCGTGCTCGCCAGTGAGGCCGACAACTTCCACAAGCTGGCCGGCATTCTGGACGATCGGCTGCGCGGCGGCGGCTGGCTGTGCGGCGCCGGACCGACCATCGCCGACATCGCCGTTGCGGCACCGATGCACTTGCATGAATGGCAGCGGCTGCCGCTCGATCGCCATCCGAACCTTGCCCGCTGGATGATCGAGAAGGTCGAGACCCTGCCCTGCTGGCAGGCCACCCGCGTGATCGAGGGCTTCAAGCTGGCCTGACGGGCAGGGCGGCGTTTCGGTCGCGCAGCCGGCCCGGCCTGCCCGGGTCGGTCCGCTCTCCCGCCCCGGCCGCCCGGCGGGTACACTCGCTCCGTGGTCAGTACGAACGCAGGGAGGGCGACATGGCGGAACGACAACAGAGATCGGAACGGTTCGAGCGCGGACTGAAGACCCGCCGCGCGGTGCTCGGCGACGCCTATGTCGACCGCGCGCTGGACAACGCGACCGACTTCTCCTGGCCGGTGCAGGAGCTGACCACGGAGTGGTGCTGGGACGCGACCTGGAACCGGGAGGGACTCGACCGGCGCAGCCGCTCGATCCTCAACCTCGGCATGATCGCCGCGTTGAACCGGCCGCACGAGTTCAAGGCCCATGTCCGCGGCGCGCTGAACAACGGCATCACCGTGCCGGAGCTGCAGGAGATCTGCATCCAGATCGGCACCTATTGCGGCGTGCCGGCGGCGATGGAGGCGTTCCGGCTGGCGGGCGAGGTGGTGAAGGAGATGGGCCTTGGCTGAGCCCGCCCGCCCTGCGGTCGGCTTCGTCGGCCTCGGCCGGATGGGCCTGCCGATGGCCGGGCGCCTGGTCGCCGCGGGCTTCGACGTGCGCGGCGCCGATCTTGCCGAATCCCGCCGAGCCGCCTTCGCCGGAGCGGGCGGCGCCGCCTTCGCCGACCCGCGCGCGGCCGCCGAAGGGACGGCGGTCCTTGTCACCATGCTGCCGGACGCCGGCGTCGTCGCCGACGCGCTGGTCGGGACCGGTGCCGCCGCCGATGCGCTTGCCGCCGGAGCGCTGGTCGTCGACATGAGCTCGTCGGCGCCGCTGCGCACGCGCGCGCTCGGCGACCGGCTTGCCGGCCGCGGCATCGCGCTGATCGACGCACCCGTGTCCGGCGGGGTGCCGCGCGCGGTCGACGGCACGCTGGCGATCATGGCCGGCGGCGAGGCGCGCGACATCGACAGGGCACAGCCCCTGTTCGACTGCATGGGCACGGTGTTCCGCACCGGTCCGCTTGGCTCGGGCCACGCGATGAAGGCGCTGAACAACTACGTCTCCGCCGCAGGTCTGGTCGCCGCCTGCGAGGCGCTCCGTGTCGCCCGCGCCTTTGGGCTCGAGCCGGAGACGGCGGTCGACGTGCTCAACAGCTCCACCGGCCGCAACAACTCCACGGAACGAAAGCTCAAGCCCTTCGTCCTGCCGCGGAACTATGCGTCCGGCTTCTCGATGGCGCTGATGGCCAAGGACATCCGCACCGCGGCCGATCTGGCCGCCAGCCTCGGCCTCGCCCTCGACGACATCGAGCGCGCCGCCGCGCTGTGGGAGCAGGCGTCGCGCAGCCTCGGCCCCGACGCCGACCACACCGCCATCGACCGCTATCTCGCCGGATGGGAGCCGCAGTGACCGGTCCGGATGGTGCGGCCTCCGGGTCGTGGCACTGCGGAGGCGGCCGGCATCGCGCTTGCCAAACGCAGGTCCGGCCGGGAACATGCGCATCGGCGACCGCTTGCGCTGACTCGCCGAGCCCTTCCGACGGATGCCGCGCGGCCGCGTCGGCACGATCCCGAACATGACAGGCGACAGTCCGCTGGCCATGAAACCGCAGCAACATTCGGTCGATGACGACCCGGACTTGCTCGACCTGATGATGCGTGACGCCGAGCGCCAGTCCGGCGTGTGGCAGCCGCAGGCGAAGTGGCGCGACTATGCGCGCCGGATCGACCGCGAGCTCAGGCGGGTCGGCCTGGCCGACTTCCGCTCCAACCAGGACATCCTCAGCGGCTTCACCGAGGGCGGGCTGCCCAGGCCGGCCATGCCGCACGGCCGGTTCAAGCGGCTGATGTGGGACCGGATCGCCACACTGCCCGTCGTGCGCAGGATCGTCGGCGAATACGAGCACCTGCTGCTCGGCCAGCATCGGTCCAAGCTGTCGGCCAACAAGTCGCATGCGCGGATGATGCTGGATCGCATCGCCGACACGGTCGACCACTTCGAGCCGCCCGCCGGCATGGATGCCGGCGGGGGCGACGACACCTTCATCTGGCGCGGCAGGGCCGTCAGCGCCGCCTGGGTGCAGTATGTCAGCCGGGCGGTCGATCTCTACCGCTCGGTTGACCGCAGCGCGGTCGGGTCGATCCTGGAAATCGGCCCCGGGCTCGGGTTCTCCACACTGGCGCACTTCGCGCTGAACCCGGAGCTGCGGCTGGTGGTCAACGTCGACATCCCGCCGGTGCTCTACGTCGCGACCCAGTTCCTCAAGGCGATCCCGGGCCTGACGGTCGTCGACTATCGCCAGACCCGCGATCTCGACCGCATCGACCTGACGCTTCCGCCGGCCCCGGAGCGGCGCGTGTACCAGCTGGCGCCATGGCAGATCGCCCGTCTCGCAGGCGAGGTCGACGTCGGGCTCAATGCCGCCTCCTTTGCCGAGATGAGCCCCGAGGTCTGTGCCAACTATGCCCGCCACGTCTGCGCCGCCGTGCGCCACACGGTGATGCTGCACACCTTCCCGCCGGAGGAGGCCACCGACGACGGGCCGTTGAGCGGCCGCTATCTCGTCGGGTTGTTCGCCGACGCCTTTCCCCGGACGACCGTCCTGGATAGCGGCTGGTGCGACGACTACGTGTTCTACGACACCTACAAGCGCGAAGGCGCCGGCGGCTATGCCGCCGTCCTGCTGCAGCGCGGCTAGACTCAGCGCGCCTGCAACGACCGGGCGGGCCGGCGGTCACGCGGATGCCCGCCATGCCGATTTCCTTGTGGCTAACTCTCTTGTACACGAGTAAATGAAATGCAAGATACCTGGGAGGCGCCGGCGTGGAGCGCGTCGAGGACTGCATCAGCTTTCTGATCGGCAAGGCGGCGCAGCAGGTCGCGCGCCGGGCGCGCGACCTGCTGGCGCCGCACGGCGTGACGCCGGTCCAGTACGCCGTGCTCAAGGTGCTGCCGGTTGCCGGCGGGATCGCAGGGGCGGAGATCGGTGTGCGGCTGGTGCTTGACAGCGCCAGCGTGACCGGCGTCATCGACCGGCTCGAGGCCGCAGGCCTGATCGAGCGGCGCTTCGATCCGAACGACCGCCGCATCCGGCTGATTGCGGCGACGCCGCGGGCGCGGAACCTTCTGCCCGAACTGGATGCGCAGATGGATCGGCTGAACGGCGAGGCCGGCGCGGCCATCGGCGAGGGAGCGGAGGCGTTCCTGCGGACGTTGCGGCGGCTGGGGAGCGAACGGCATTGGGGCGGGGATGTTTGACACCAAGATCGCCATCGTCGTTCGCGACGACCTGCTGGTCTGGCAGAAGCTGAACGTCACCGCATTCCTGACCAGCGGCGTGCTCGGCGGCGACAGCAGCCTGCTGGGCGAACGCTACGAGGACGCCAGCGGCGTGACTTACAGCCCCTTGATCGTCCAGCCGATGATCGTGCTGACCACCGACGGCGCCGGCCTTGCCAAGATCCACCGCCGCGCGCTCGAGCGCGGCGCGGAACTGGCGATCTATATCGAGGACATGTTCGCAACCGGCCACGACGCAGCCAACCGGGCGGCCGTGCGGCAACATCCGACGGACGCGCTCAACCTCGTCGGCCTCGCCCTGCGCGAGGACCGCAAGGTCGTCGACAAGATCACCAAGGGCGCGCGGATGCACGACTAGGGGCCATGCCTCGTTGCTGCCTGCGGCGTTGATGCGGGGCAGCAGGCGCGAGCGCTACATCGGCTGGATCGTCTGCGGGTCGACCCAGGCGCCGCGCAGTTCCGCGGACCTGACGGCGGCGTGGACCAGGCGGACGGCATCGATGCCGTCCTGCACGGGCGGGAAGCCGAGCGCCGGCCCGTCGACCGCCTCGCCCCTGGCCTGGCGGATCGCCCGATGCAGGCCCTTGTATATGTTGGCGAAAGCGCCGACGAAGCCCTCCGGATGGCCGACGGTGATGCGCGCGCCGGCGTCGGATTCGGGATAGAGGCCGGCGTCGCTGCGCTCCAGGGTGCGGGTCGGCTCGCCGATCGGCGACCAGGTCAGCTGGTTCGGCTGTTCCTGCTGCCAGCGCAGACCGCCCTTGGAGCCGAACACGCGGATGCCGAAGCCGTGGATCTGGCCGGTGGCAACTGCGCTGACCCACAGGCGCCCGACCGCCCCGCCCTCGAGCCGGAACGCGATCAGCGCGTCGTCTTCCAGCCGGCGGTGGGCGACGCAATGGGCGAAGTCCGCGGACAGGCCGGTGACACGCCGGCCGGACAGGAACTGCGCCATCTGGAAGGCGTGGCTGCCGACGTCGGCGACAATGGAGCTGATCCCGGCCTGGGCCGGGTCGTAACGCCAGCGCACCCGCGGATTGTCGGCGTCGTCGCCGGCGGCATGCCAGCCGAAGGCGAACTCGACCACGACGACCCGGAAGTCGCCGAGATCGCCGCGCCGGATCATCTCGCGCGCCTGGATCGCCATCGGGTAGCCGGAATAGCCGAAGTTGACGCCGAGGATCGCGTTGCCGGCGGCGGCGATCCGCCCCAGCTCCTCCGCTTCCTCCACGGTCATGGTCAGCGGCTTCTCGCACAGCACGTTGAAGCCGGCCTCCAGCAGGGCGCGGCTGATCGCGTAGTGGGTGACGTTGGGCGTGGCGACGGTGACCAGGTCCAGCCGCTCGCCGGCGGGCCGCTGCGATTCGGCGGCCAGCAGCTCCTGCCAGGTGCCGTAGGACCGGGCCGGATCGAAGCCGACCTCGATCGCATAGTCGCGGCCGCGTTGCGGGTCGACGTCCAGCGCGGCGGCGGTCGGTACGAACAGGCCGTCCAGCCTCGACGCCATCCGGTGTGCCCCGCCGATCTGGCTGCCCTTGCCGCCCCCGATCAATCCCCAGCGCATGTGGTCTCCCCTTCGCCGCCCCGTGCGGATCTGCGCCGAAGCATATGCCACGATCGGCAGGCGGATGCAGCAGGCTCCGATCGGGCGAAGGCACGTGCCGGCGGGCGGACCTACTGTCGCAGGTCGCTCAGCCGGATTGCCGCGCGGGCGGTTCCTGCGGCAGCGTGGCGGCCGCGTGACACGGCGGAGCACGACCTTGGCGGCAACAGGCATGGCGGGAAGGAGACGGCGCGGCCGGCACATCCTCGGCCTTTGCCTCGCGCTGCTGGCATCGCTGCTGCAGGTCGCATCGGTCGGCTATGCGCATGCCAGCGTGCCGGCTGCCGCCGAGGGCCGCACGGCGGTGCTGTGCACGCCCGAGGGCCTGCGAACGGTCGTGCTCGACGGCCAGGGCCGTCCCGCATCCGGCCAGCCGGCACCGGCCGGCCGCACCGCGGCTCACGACTGCCTGTCCTGTTGCCTGCGTCTGCCGGCCGCGGCGGCGCTGTTGCCCGACGCGCCATTCGTGCCCGTGCCCTTGCCGGTGCCGGCGGCATCCGCGCGGCCGGAATCAACGCGACTCGTCGACTCGGCGCCGTGCCGAGTCGGCGCAAGGGATCCCCCGTTCGTCCCGTCGGTTGGCTGAACCGACGCCGCCCGCACAGGGGGGCGTTGCTCGCATTGCGATCGAACGGAGATGGTCCATGTTCTCAATCCAGGGCCGCCTGGCCCTTGGTCTCGGCGCGGCGGTGCTCGCCGGGACCGGACTCGCGCACGCGCATGCCTCGCTGGAGACGACCGAGGCGCCTGCTGGCAGCACCTATCGCGCGGTGCTGCGCATTCCCCATGGCTGCGACGGCGAGGCGACGCACACCGTCCGCGTCGAGTTGCCCGACGGCTTCTATGCGGCCAAGCCGATGCCGAAGGCCGGCTGGACGCTCGACATCACGATCGGGGCTTATGCGCAGCCCTTCGACAACCACGGCGACGCGATGACCGAGGGTCCCCGCGTGCTGACCTGGTCCGGCGGCGACCTGCCCGACGCGTTCTACGACGAGTTCGTCTTCCGTGGGCAGGTCGGCGATCTGCCGGCCGGCACGCGGCTCGCGTTCCCGACCACGCAGCTTTGCGCCAACGGAGAGGTCGCCTGGGTGGAGATTCCGGCAGACGGTGAAGACGCGCATGCCCTCGGCCATCCCGCCCCGCTGTTGACGGTCTCCGAGCCGACCGGCGGCGACCATCCGCACGGCGACCACGGCCCGATGGCGATGGACGGGATGCAGGTCGGCGACCTGACCGTCTCCGGCGCCTTCGCCCGCGCCAGCGTGGTGGCGACCAGCGCCGCCTACCTGTCCATCGCCAACGCCGGCGACGCCGACGACCGGCTGGTCGCCGCCAGCTCGCCGGCCGCCGGGCGGGTCGAGCTGCACACCATGGCGATGAACGACGGCGTCATGCAGATGACACCCCTTGCCGATGGCGTGCCGGTGCCGGCACATGGTGCCGCGACGCTGGCGCCTGGCGGCATGCATGTGATGCTGCTGGACCTGCACGGACCGCTGCAGGAGGGCGGGATGCTGACGCTGACGCTGGTGTTCGAACATGCCGGTACGCTGACCGTCGATGTGCCGATCCTGCGGCCGGGCGCCGGCGTCGAGGACATGGAACGGCACATGCATGGCCAATAGGCCTTGGCCGGGCGCCGTCCGTCGTGGCGCCCGGCATCGAGGCTTGCCGGGCGAGGGAGGCCGGGCCGAGGGATGGACCTGATCCTGCGCAACGCCATTAAGGCGGAAGGCCCGGGCCGGCCGGTCGACATCGGCATTGCCGACGGCCGCATCGCCGCGATCGCGCCCGCGCTGGCGGCGGATGGCGAAAGCCTGGACCTCGGCGGACGGCTGGTGGTCCCCGGGCTGGTCGAGACTCACCTGCACCTCGACAAGTCCTGCATCATGGATCGGGTGGCGGTGCGCGAAGGCACCCTGGCCGAGGCGGTCGCCCAGGTCGCGGCCGCCAAGCGCGGCTTCACCGCCGCCGACGTGGCCGAGCGCGCCGGCCGCACGCTGCGCAAGTGCATCGTCAACGGCACCATGCGCATCCGCACCCATGTCGAGGTCGACCCGGTCATCGGCCTGACCGGCTTTGCCGGCGTGAAGGCCGCTGCCGCCGACCATGGCTGGGCGGTGGATGTCGAGATCTGCGTGTTCCCGCAGGAAGGCCTGCTCAACAACCCGGGCACCGAGGCGCTGATGCGTGCCGCGCTGTCCGACGGCGCCCGCGTGGTCGGCGCCGCGCCCTACACCGACAGCGACCCGCACGGCCAGATCGACCGCGTATTCGCGATCGCCCGCGATTTCGACGCCGACATCGACATGCACCTGGACCTCAGCGCCGACGCCGCGTCGCTGGATGCCGACCATGTCTGCCGTCAGGCCGACGCCCATGGCTGGGGCGGCCGGGTCGCCATCGGTCACGTCACCAAGCTGGCCTTCCTGGAGCCGGAGCGGTTTGCCGCGACGGCGCGGCGGCTGGCCGATGCCGGCGTCGCCGTCACCGTGCTGCCGTCGACCGACCTGTTCCTGATCGGCCGTGAGCGCGACCACGCCATCCCCAGGGGGGTGGCGCCGGCGCACCGGCTGCTCGCCCACGGCGTCAACTGCTCGCTGTCGACCAACAACGTGCTCAACGCCTTCACCCCGTTCGGCGACGCCTCGCTGATCCGCATGGCCAACCTGTTCGCCAATGTGGCCCAGCTGGGCACGCCGGCGGAGATGGCGGAGTGCCTGGCGATGGTCAGCGCCCGCTCGGCCCGGCTGATGAACCTGGGCGACTACGGTGTCGCCGTCGGCGCGCCGGCCGACATCGTGGTGCTGGATGCGTCAGACCCGGCCACCGCGGTGGCGGAACTGGCTCAGCCGCTGTGCGGCTACAAGGCGGGCCGGCGTACCTTCACCCGGCCGATTCCTCAGCTTCACCCGCCGGGCTGAGGGAGGGCCGCCCCGCCCTGCCGCCGCCAGGCGGCGGGCGTCTGGCCGAACTCGCGCTTGAACGCCCGGTGGAAGGCCGATTCCGATTCGTAGCCGACCGCGGCGGCGGCGGCGGCGATGCACAAGCCCTGGTCGGCGATCTGCTTGGCCGCGAGTTGGACGCGCCAGCGCGTCAGATAGCGCATCGGGCTGCAGCCCAGCCGCGCGGTGAAGCGGCCGGCAAGCGCCGACCGCGAGGACGCCACCGCCTGCGCCAGCGTGTCCACGCTCCAGTCGCGTGCGGGATCCTGGTGCAGCAGGTGGAGGGCGCGGGCAACCACCGGGTCGCGCAGTGCAGCCAGCCAGCCCCTGTCGCCGCCCGGTGCGGTCGCGACGTAGTGGCGCAGCACCTCGACGAAGAACAGCTCCGCCATCCGGAAGACCAGCGAGGCGGCGCCGGGCTTCACCGCTTCCGCCTCGCGGACCGTGTATTCCAGCACCGGTGCCAGCCCGGCCTGCGGGCCGCGGTCGGTGGCCCCGATGGCGATCAGGTCCGGCAGTTCGTCCAGCAGCGGGACGCAGGCCGCGTTGGCGATGTCGAGGTAGCCGCAGAGGATCCGTGTGGCGCTCCCGCCACCGCCATGGCTCAGGACCGGGAATCGGGTCCAGGGCGGGGGCGGCAGCAATTCGGTCATCCGCTGGCAGCGG
Source organism: Alphaproteobacteria bacterium (assembly GCA_041396705.1). Taxonomy (NCBI): domain Bacteria; kingdom Pseudomonadati; phylum Pseudomonadota; class Alphaproteobacteria; species Alphaproteobacteria bacterium. The sequence continues at coordinate 1,667 of JAWKYB010000015.1, read as the reverse complement.
CGGCCTTCGCAATCGGCCAGCAGATGGGCATGTCCCTGCGGCACCAGCAGCACGCCTGGCGCCTCGACCCGCGCGGTCGTGCCGTTGTCCAGCCGGATCCAGCAGCTTCCGCTGGCGACGATGTGGAACACCAGCAGGCGGCGCGCGACAGGCCGGAGCATGCGGCCGACCGAGGCGGTATCCGGGGTGGCCACGCCCCACGGGCTGGAGAACTCGCCGCGCAGAAAGATTGCCGCCGCGATGCGAAGGCTCTGCAGAACGTCGGACAAGAGGTCCATGCCGGTTTCAGCCACTTGTTGGAGCCTGGGGCAGGAGAGCCGGTGCGGCGGGCATGGCACGCCCCCCAATGCGGCCCTATCTGCCGAACGTCGGTGGATACTAGCCGGCAAGTGAATCGTCAGACAGTGAGGATAGTCATGACCAAGTCGATCATGGAGGCCGTTGCCGCGGCGCGGGTTGAGGTGCCGGCGATCGGGGCGCAGGACGCTGCGCGCCTGCACGGCCAGGAGGACGTGCTGTTCGTCGACGTCCGCGATGCCGAAGAGGTGGCGCAGACCGGCAAGATCGCCGGCGCGCTGAACGTCTCGCGCGGGATGCTGGAGTTCCGCGCCGACGCGGCGACGCCCTATCACGACCCGGCGTTCGATCCCGACAAGACCATCATCCTGTACTGTGCGTCCGGTGGGCGTTCGGCGCTGGGCGGCAAGGCGCTGCTGGAGATGGGCTACCGCGACGTGCGCAACCTGGGGGCGTTCAAGGACTGGGCGGATCGAGGCCTGCCGATCGAGGCCCGATAGGCGACCCGACCGCGTCCGCCGATGGCGCGCACCGCCGGCCGGCCGACCCGCCGCGGCCTCCGCACGACCCTTTGCAGCGCTGCCCGCGCGCCTTAGGTTGCGGCGCAGGCCCGGCCTCGGCGCGGGCGGCACCGCAGCGGAGGCGGCCTTGTGCAATCTCTACCGGATCGAGACGTCGCAGCAGGCGATGCGGCGGCTGTTCGGGATCGCCGACGACAGGCTGGGCAACCTGCCGCTGCTCGACGGCGTCTATCCCGACCAGTTGGCGCCGGTCGTGCACGGCGACGGCGACGGTCGCACGGCCGAGATGATGCGGTGGGGCTTTCCGCCGCCGGCATCGGCCAGGCGCCCGGTGACCAATGTGCGCAACCTCGACAGCCCGTTCTGGCGCAGCTGGCTGGCCAGGCCGGCGCAGCGCTGCCTGGTGCCGGCGACCGCCTTCTGCGAATACGAGGGGGAGGTCGGCGCCAAGGCCAAGCGCTGGTTCGCGCTGCGCGAAACCGACGACGACGGCCGCGCCAGGCCCTTTGCCTTCGCCGGCATCTGGCGCGAATGGAGCGGCATGCGCGGCAAGGAGCAGGGGACGCACCGGCTGTTCTCGATCCTGACCACGGAACCGAACGGCGTCGTCGCCCCGATCCATCCCAAGGCGATGCCGGTGCTGCTGGCCGATGCGGCGGCCTTCGAGCGGTGGCTGCAGGCGCCCTGGCCGGAAGCGGCCGCGCTGGCGGCACCGTTCCCGGACGAGCGGATGCGGCTGCTGCCCGACCAGCCGGAGCCGGTGCCGCTGTTCGCCGGCTAGGGCGCGCCCGCCGCCAGAAAGCCGCAGACGGGCCGGCCGAATCTGCCTAATGTCGCGCTGGCCGCCGG